>DASWEH010000414.1:0-4596 GCA_036394895.1 Anaerolineales bacterium | reverse complement strand
GATCGTGGAATGTCACCTTGTAATGGGACAATTTATTCTTAATCATCAACTTGCCCTCTTCAATCAACTTCAGGAGGATAACCGTGTAATGCTTGACATCAAACTTTCCGCCAAATTGTGGGTACTCGTTCTTCAAGGTGTTGAATGAGTGCGGATCAGTAGTAACGATTTGCTTGAATTGTGCCTTCCCGAAGGCTTGCAGATTCTGTTCAACCAACTGCTCGAAGAGACCTTCCTCGCCCACGCGGCGCACATCATTACCGGCATTGGATTCATTTTGGTACAGGATTCCAAAATCAAGCCCCGCACATTGAAAAATTCGTGCGACCATTTTTGTCTTAGGTACCACGCGCTCATCAAAGGAAGCCGTGTCGCCGACAAACCAGAGATTCTCCACGGGCTCTTCGGTCGCGTTCTTGATGGGAAATTCCATCTCCTTTGCCCAGCGTCCGCGTAGGCGTTTACCTTTGCTCATCCAGTTGCCGTTCGTGGCGAGAGACTGTAAAGCGTTCTGCAAACCGCTGTCAATTTCACCCCCATCAATTAACATGCGGCGGCGAATATCCACGATGTCCGCCATCGGTTCGTTGCCGACAGGGCACACGCGGACACAGGCATAACAGGTTGTGCAAGACCAAACTGCCTCAGGAGAGATCACTGTCTCAGTTAGCGAGAGCAGGAGTCGGTCGGGGTGAGAGGCAAAGGTCGCTTCCTTGAGAAGATAACGTTTGTTCACTTCCAATGCAGAAGGCGAGAGTGGACGTCCCTGAAAATTCGCAGGGCAGACATCCTGACAGCGATTACACTGCACGCAGGCATAGGAATCCAAAACACGCTTCCACGAAAGATCATGGACGAACTTCGCGCCTGGATCATACTTTTGACCTTCGATAACCTTCAACGGAATCGCCGGGTCAAGTTGCCCGCGTGGATTTTGTTTGGCAAGACCGAGATTTACGGGACCGATAGTGAAGTGCGTATGCTTGCTACGCGTGATGTACGGAAGGATGAACATCACCCAGCCAATGCTGATCCACCAGGCAACATGGACGCCCACTTGCGATGCGCCAAAGAGACTGTTGAGAAAACTCGCAATCGGCATGAACGGGTCGGCAGCATCACTGAGACGAAATGCCTGACCCAACAAACGCGCGCTGACATGCATGATGACGAACACGCTCACGATAAGCGAATCTTTTTTCTGCCCGCCATCTCTTACTTTTTGATTCAACAAAACGTTGTCGCGATATTCAAGCCGTTTATCTTTAGCGATGAAACGGCGCACAAGGAAAACGGTAATACTGAAAATCAAAAAGCCACTCATCACATCGGCAATGAGATTGAAGGCGTTGATGACACCTGCGGGCAAAAATGAGAAGGGGAGATGTTTGCCGCCGTAAGTCAATTCAAACCCAGGAACGAGTCCTTCAAGCACATCCACAAGATTCACGAAGGCATACGTGATGAGACCGAAGAACAACCCAAGATGAATCGCACTCAAGACCTTGCGCGCTTTGAAGATGGTTTGTTGGAATAGAACTGTGATCCCCGCTTTGACCAGACTCGCAGGGATGTTTTTCAGCTCAGGCGCAGGTCGTCCCTTGCGAACCGAGTCGATGATGGTTTTGAATCCGTGAACTGTGAGCCCCGCCGATGCAAGCGCCAACAAAACAAATATAATTTTTTCAATCGTTGTTAGCAACGTGCCCTCCCGAAAAGTCTAACCACTGAAACACAGAGTTTTCAAATTCCACGTGCCTTGGTGCCTCCGTGGCTAAGATTCTTTATAGCAACTCAAGCATTGCCTCTGCGACTTCAAATAGATCTGCCGTTGCGCCGTAATGCGCCACGTTGAAGATCGGCGCCTTTTTATCCGTATTGATCGCAATGATCAACTCTGCAGATTTCATGCCTTCCAAGTGTTCAGGTGCACCAGAGATCCCGAGCATGAGATACAGCTTCGGCTTGACCTTGAGTCCTGATTTGCCAACCTGACGCGTACGCGGCAACCAACCTGCATCCACAACGGGACGTGAAGAGGAGACCGTTGCACCAAGTTTTTGTGCCAGCTCTTCAGCGAGTTCCACATTATCTTTGCTGCCGATGCCGCGTCCTATCGAAACCAGTTTTTGCTGGGCGGTGATATCCACATCACCACCTGCGGGCTTAATGGCTTCGACAAATTTTGTCTTTAAGCCATCGAGCGAAATAGGGGAAATGATGGTCGTCGCGACAGTCGAGCCCTGACCTGCCTCTGCAGGGAATGAGCCAGCAAGACAAGCGACAATTGCCATGTCACCTTCAGGTACGACATCGGCGATCATTTTGCCACCATAGACCTGGCTGGTGACCACAAGCGCGTTATTCTCAATGCACAGGTCCCTGCCATACGCTATGCAAGGTTTGCCAAGACGTACCGAAAGCCACGCGGCTAAATCCATGCCTGTGGCTGTCCAACCGAACATAACAAGACGTGGCGATTTATCTTTGACCAGGGCTTCGATGACATTGCCATATGCCTCGGGATTGAACTGTGTGAGATTTGGATCGTCTATCTGGAGCGTTACATCAGACGCGAAAACATTTGCAGACATTCCGCTTCCGACAACAACAGCGACTGTCTGCCCGCTAAAAGCAGATGCCAGATCTTTGGCCTTTCCAACCATTTCAAATGAAATATCGGAAAATTTGCCATCCAAGTGATCTGTGATCACAAAAACATCATTTGACATGTTTATCTCCTACGCCAGTCCCTTACTCTTCAATAATTCCACGATCTTCGCAGCGACTTCTTTTGAAGAACCGCCAATCATCTCTGCATGACCTGTCACCACAGGTGGAGCCATCTTCTTGAATAACAATCCCGCGTTGACTTCACCGGAAGGAACGACTTTTTCAATTGTCGCAGTCTGTGCGACTTGCCGGACTTTGCTGATCGGCGCATAGCGTGGCGGCTTGGATGCCGCTTGTACGCCAACCACCATGGGTAAAGTCACGGCATACTTCGCCCCAAATCCGCCTGCGAATTCTTTGTTCACAGTAGCCGTATGGTCAGAGGCCTCCACCGAACTGACTCCACCGATGTATGGTATATCGAGATACGCGGCAATCATCGGTCCGATCTGACCGTCCAAATCATTTGATGCTTGTACGCCGGTGAAGACAATATCGGGTGACAAAGCTTTGATCGCATCCGCTAGCCATTTGGCTTGCATATGGGAGTCCGCGCCTGGTTCATCGGCAGTTATTTTGACCGCCTTATCCGCACCTTTCGCCAAGGCAAGATGAAGCGCACTATCAAGTTCCCCGATCAAATCCACCCCGACAACGGTCACTGCTCCTCCGACAGCTTCTTTTACCAGCACCGCCTGCTCAATGGATTGCTCATCGAATTCGTTGAGCACGAAGTCGACCGAGTCGAAGTCCACGTTGTTGCCTTTGACAGGCAGTTCATCGGCAATGCTGGGGATATGTTTGATAGCGACAACAATGTTCATATAAGTCTTTCTCCTGTTTTCAAATTGCAAATTACTGACAACGAATTACTGCTCACCACGCATGGATTTATCCAGCAGCTCTAGAATGTCATTTACGGTCACATGCTCATTGCCTGTGGATTTGACCGCGTCCTCAAAACGTGAAACTTCGAATGGGCAGGCAACAGCCAGCACATTCGCGCCGGTGGAGGCGGCTTCCATGGCACGTTTTTCAGAGAGGCGCATTTTGGTATGTTTCTGAGTAAATGAGTCCATCCACATGCCCCCTCCGCCGCCGCCACAGCAATAACCATTTTCACGGTTGCGAGCCATTTCAACGAGTTCCACACCAGGAATGGCTTGCAGCAATTTGCGTGGTGCTTCATATTCGCCGTTGTGACGGCCAAGATAACAAGGATCGTGATAGGTGACTTTTACATTTACTTCGTGTTTGAGCAATGGCTTAAGCTGATCCAAATGACGCGCCAGGAAGGTAGTGTAGTGAATCACAGGTCGCTCGAAACCATACTTGGGATAGACATTCTTGAAAGCGTTGAGTTCATGCGGACCCGTGACGACCAATTCCTTCCATTCATACTTGTTGAAGGTTTCGATGTTGTACTCTGTCATCATCTCGAAGAGACCCTTCTCACCAGCCAAACGCTGTGAGTCAGCATCGTCTTTTTCTTCCTTGCCAAGAATGGCAAAATCAATGCCAAGGGCGGTGAAGATCCGTGCCGCCGCGGACGCCGCGTCAATGCCGCGTGGATGATAAGAAGGATAGGAACCAACATACCAGAGGACATCCACAGGGCGACCCAAATCCTTGATGATCGGAATTGGCACACCCGCGTTCTGGATCCATGCGTCGCGTTTGCGTTGCGGTTGCCCAAGTGGGTTACCAGATTTGGCAGTGTTCTCGAATGCCTGCTGTAATTCGGGTGGGACAAACTTTCCATCTAGAATCGCCTGCTCGCGAGCAGCGGGCATGATCTTGACCATGTTCACTTCTTTGGGACATACACGCAGGCAGTTGGCACAGGTGGTGCAAAGCCAGAGTTCGGGTGCTTCGGTCAAGTCCATGCCTGTTTGAGCATAACGATAAAGTTTGCGCGGACCA
>DASWEH010000413.1:0-5319 GCA_036394895.1 Anaerolineales bacterium | reverse complement strand
TCTAACCCCAGCTCTTATCTCTTCAGCCGACTTAATTCTTACGACGATTCCGCTCGCCCGGCAATACGCAAATAATCCAAAAATTATTCGGGTACATCCCCTGCTGATGCCGGAAGATATTGAATCCATCACTCAATTTTTGAGTTAATGGTCGCTCCTTAGGTTACCCGGTAACGTTCCGACTGTTACCTGGAATAATGAAGGCAAGCTGAAAGCCTTCTGAAGTTTGGAAAGGCCTGAACTTCAGGCAATCAACAAAAATCTTGAAAGGAGAATTAAGATGAGAGAAAGAATGCAACAATTGGGAGGCTTTCTGGCCGGCATGGTGATCCCCAACATTGCCGCAATCCTGGCATGGGGCTTAATCACAGCCCTGTTTATCCCGACCGGATGGATCCCGAACGAAACCTTTGCCAAGCTGGTTGGTCCGATGATTCTTTATTTGCTGCCCCTGCTGATTGGTTATACAGGCGGCAAAATGGTTTATGGCCATCGCGGCGGTGTGGTCGGGGCAGCTGCAACGATGGGTGTCATTGTCGGAGCGGACATCCCTATGTTCCTCGGCGCCATGATCATGGGTCCTCTGGGTGGTTGGGCGATCAAGAAGCTTGATCAACTGTGGGAAGAAAAGATCCCGGTTGGTTTTGAGATGTTGGTCAACAACTTCTCGGCTGGTATCCTGGCTGTCATCCTCATTTTGATTGCCAATGTTGCGATTGGCCCCGTGGTGAATGCATTCAGTAATGCGGCTGGTGCTTTGGTCAATTGGCTCATCGCTGCCCGTCTTCTTCCACTGGCTGCCATCTTCATTGAACCTGCCAAGATCCTATTCCTCAACAATGCCATTAACCATGGTGTTTTGTCTCCTTTGGGCGTTGCCGCTTCCCAGTCAACGGGTCGCGCGATCCACTTCCTGCTTGAGACCAATCCTGGTCCTGGCCTTGGCCTGTTAATTGCCTTCTATGTAGCGGGCAAGGGAATGCTGAAGGAAACCGCTCCTGGCTCCATGATCATTCACTTCCTGGGTGGCATTCATGAGGTTTATTTCCCCTATGTGCTGGCTCACCCCATTATGATCCTGGCCATGATCGCCGGTGGTTTTTCGGCTGACCTGTGGTTTGTGATCTCTGGGGCTGGTCTTGTAGCGGCTCCTTCCCCCGGTTCCATCTTTGCGTACCTTGCGGTTATTCCGCCCGGACAGCACTTCCAGGTTCTGACCGGTGTGTTGATCGGCGCCGTCGTTTCCGCCCTGGTTGGTATGCTTATCCTGCGTGTCAATCCTGTCAAGGAAGAAGCAAGCGAAGAAGAAGCTGCAGCTGTCGCTGGTGCCGTCCCCGGCTTGAGCACAAATTAAATTACGTTGACCTGAACAGGCAGATGCGGTAGAGTCGTGCTATCGCATCTGCCAAAATTTCGAGAAGGAGAGCATAGATGTCGCAGTCAATTTCTTCCACGCAAGTGAAGACCATCATTTTTGCCTGTGAAGCTGGAATGGGTTCCAGCCTGATGAGTGTAAACTCTCTAAAGAAAAAGTTAAAAGCTGCCCAAATCGCCGACGTTGTGGTTGTCCATAAGCCTGCTCGTGAAATCCCAGCCGACGCGCAGTTAATTGTTGTCCATAAGGGACTTGCCAAAACCGCGCACGCCAAAGCACCCAATGCAGTTGTGCTGGCATTCAATCACTTTTTGAACGATCCAATCTTCGATAAACTCGTCAAATCTCTCGTTGACAAATCAGACATAACTTCCACAGAACCGTAATCTGTTTCGAAGTTTTGTTTAAAATCGAAAATAACAATCCTCGTTGTGGAGGATGGAAAGCACATCTCACAGACCCTTTCACAGGATCCTGGAATGTGAATTCCTATCTCTAGCGGGGTGCAAAATAGCAGGTGATGAAATATGACTATTCTTTCCAAAGAGCGAATATCCCTTCAAGCAAGCGCCGCGGATAAGGCGGATGCCATCCGTAAAGCCGGGGAATTACTGGTGAAAACCAGCTGCGTCTTGCCTGAGTATGTTGATGGAATGTTGAAGCGTGAAGAGTCCATGTCCACCAGTCTGGGGAATGGGGTTGCCATCCCACACGGAGTCTATGAGAACCGGGACCACATCCTGAAGACCGGGATTTCCGTATTGCAACTGATCGAGCCCGTAGACTGGGATGATGATGAAAAAGTGTATATGGTGATTGGTATTGCCGCCACCGCGGATGAACATGTTGGTGTTTTATCCAACCTGGCGGATGTGATCGACAATGAAGAATCTCTGGCTGAACTACTAAAAACAGATGACCCGGATATTGTCGTGAAATATTTGGGTGAAAAAGAAGTTACTTAAGATTCCCTTCTTTGCATGGATACTAAACTCCATGCAGAATTGACAGAGCCTCTTATGAAACAAATCGAGCTTGTCATCCTAAATGAAACTGGCTTGCATGCGCGCCCCGCCAAGGTGCTCGTCAATCTGGCAAAGCAATTCAAATCAAACATCAGTCTCCAGCATAAGGGGAAACGCGCCAACGCCAAGTCGATGGTTTCGGTGTTGACGCTGGGCGCAGTCCGTGGCAGTGATATCACTGTTCAAGCGGAGGGTGTAGACGAGGAAACAGCCATTGCTGAACTGGAAGCCGCCATCCGCGCAGGGCTTGGAGATAATGATGGTCATGCGGAGCCTAAACCAATTCCGGTAAAGACCGAAGTACCGTCAGTCACCCAGCAAGCAACTGAAGACCTTGGACCCGGTGTGATCAAAGGAGTTGGCGCTGCCCCTGGCATTGCGGTGGGTCCCGTTTTCCATTTTCAGCAAGTTGAATTCGATCTTGACAACCCTGAAACGCTTTCCACAAATGGACACATGTCATTGTCTGAAGCGTTGGAGCGTGCCAAATCTCAGCTCGTCGAACTCTATCAGCAGATGGCGGAGAAAAAACTCGGCAACGAGGCTGCCATTTTCGAGGCGCACAAGGAACTATTGGATGACCCCGAACTGGCTGAAGCCGTTCAAGCACGCGTGACCATGGGCCAAACTCCCGTCAAAGCCTGGAAAACCACCATTGACGAACAGGCCGCGGCAATTGCTGCCCTCAACGATCCTCTACTGGCTGCGCGCGCGGATGATCTGCGGGATGTGGGAAAGCGCGTCCTGCGTCTGATGGTGGGTCTGAGCGAAAAAGGCGTTATGCCGACCACTCCCGTGGTTGTGGTTGCACGCGAATTATCTCCGTCGGATACCGCTTCGTTCAATCCGGAACTCGTGCTGGGGTTTGGAATTGTGGAAGGTGGACCCACTTCTCACATCGCCATTCTTGCGCGTGCCCTTGGTCTGCCTGCGATTGTGGGTGTGCATGAATCCATGCTGGCGTTGGAAGAAAAGACGCGGGTTATTTTGAATGGCAATGACGGCACTCTGACCGTCAACCCTGCTGCGGATGTTTTGGAACGCGCCAAGCAATCCCAGAAACGCTGGTTGGAATATCGGCGTTTCGCCCAGGAACAGGCTTCGTTGCCAGCCATCTCGCAAGATGGCGTGCGCGTGGATGTCACTGCTAACGCCGGTTCCATTGCGGATGCTGCTGAAGCTCTACACATGGGTGCGGATGGCATTGGGCTTCTGCGTACCGAGTTCCTCTTCCTGGAACGCACGACCGCGCCGACTGAAGACGAACAGCTGAGCGTGTATCGTGCGATTGCTGAGACCATGAGAACTCTGCCCGTGATCGTCCGCACATTGGATATCGGCGGTGATAAGCCTTTGGCATACATTCAAATGAAGCCAGAGTTGAATCCGTTTTTGGGTGAACGCGGTATTCGACTTTGCTTGAATCGACCGGAGTTATTCCGCGAGCAATTGCGTGCGATTCTGCGTGCTGCTCCTTCTGGATATTTAAAAATTATGTTCCCGATGGTTAGCGACATTGCTGAACTGCGACAGGCGCGCGCTATTATTGAAGCCCTTCGCTGGGAACTCGGCGCGCCCGCTGTGCAAATTGGAATCATGATCGAGGTTCCTTCCGCGGCGTTAATGGCAGATGTCTTTGCTCCCGAGATTGACTTCTTCTCCATCGGTACCAACGACTTGACGCAATACACGCTAGCCATGGATCGTGGCAACTCGGCTCTGGCTTCCAAGCATGACGGACTTCATCCGGCTGTCTTGCGTCTGATTGCCCATACGATCGAGTCAGCACACAAACACGGTAAGCGCGCCGACATCTGCGGTGAACTGGGTTCCGACGCGGCTGCCATCCCGATCCTGCTGGGTCTTGGAATGGACGAATTAAGCGTCAGCATTCCGTCTGTGCCAACTGTCAAAGCGCAGGTCCGTTCGCTCAAAATCTCAGAGCTGCAATCGCTGGCGCGCGAAGCGCTCAATTGCTCCACTGCGCAGGAAGTGCGCGAACTCGTCAAAAAGCAACTTGGCTAGTTGTATATCCGATTTTACAGAGACTCAAAGCCTAACCACGGAGACGCGGACACATTGAGAAAACAGAAATTAAGAACTCCGTGACTCGGTGTCTCCATGGTTCAAAAGTATTCAACCTCACCTTGATCAATGCGAAACCTGCGAACTATTGAAAGGAAAATCCTATGGGCGAGAAATATCAAGCCTATCGTAAGTTGAACTATAAACTCCCAGAAAAATCATGGGCGTGGAATCTCTATGGCGCTGGCCTCGAAAACTTGGGACATACTGGTCAGCCTGAGCCTTTTTCCATTCCCGAACCGAATGATGATCAATTGCTTGTGCGCATTGATAGTGTCAGTGTATGTTTCTCGGATGTGAAAATCCTAAAGCAGGGAGGCAGCCATCCCAAGCTCTACAATCGCAATTTGGCTGTTGATCCCACCCGCCTTGGTCATGAAGTGTCTCTTACGATTGTTAAAGTTGGTAAAAACCTGCAAGATAAGTACAAGCCGGGTCAGCGTCTGGCGGTCCAACCAGATATTTACCAGCAGGGCAAAAGCACAGCCTATGGCTACACCGTTCCGGGTGGCATGGTTCAATTTCATCTGATCGGCGATGAAGTGCTCAAGACGGACGCAGGAGCCTGTCTCCTGCCTCTCGAAGAGGACATGGGCTATGCGGAATCATCCCTGCTCGAGCCCTGGGGCTGTGTGATGGGGGCGTACACACAGCGGCGCCGCCTCACGCCTAAAAAAGACGGAAGGATGTGGATCATCGGACAGCCGGGTGATTCAACGTCCTATACATTTTCTTCTGGGTTGGATGCGCCTGCCTCCATCATTCTGACCGATGCGCCTGATTCCGTTAAAGAATTAGTTTCCTCCACTGGGGCAAAAGTCATCAGTCGGGATG
>DASWEH010000412.1:0-4508 GCA_036394895.1 Anaerolineales bacterium | reverse complement strand
TTGGAACATGAAGCTAAAGAACTTGGCAAACGTCTACCTAATACAGATACCCCAGCATTTGATCACCTGACCGACCTTAACATCCCTGTTCTGGTTATTGTCGGCGCTCATGACACTCCTTATATCCTTGCTGCTGCTGATTATATGATAGAGAAATTACCGTCTGCCCGAAAGGCTAGAATCGAAGATGCAGCGCACTTACCTAATATGGATCAACCTCATGAGTTCCAGACCATTGTTAAAGCTTTCTTGGAAGGCATTTGAGTTGAATCACCAAAATGTGAAGTAGAAGCAACTTTGAGAGGGCCTTGATCAGAGTCCTACCTGTTTTGCTGCCAGCGCCTGTGATGAGAATCATTGGTCGAAAAGGGAAAGAGTAGTAATTAATAGCATTATTTTCTTAAATGGTAATGTGCTCATAATAAACAGGCAGAAAAAATCGCTTTCGTAAAGTGCGAAGATACTTTGCTCCTTCTTCATCCAAAGGCGTTTCGCCAACAATAATCAAGCGCGTTACTTTCTGCGAGTCATTCCAAAACGCATATTCTAGCAGTTGCCCAAACGCTTGGCGAATACAAGCGCGTGGCGAATTCGCTGTTTTAATTTCATAGAACCAATATTCACCATCATTTCTTTGGACCACTACATCAATTTTGGTACCTATGCCACTAGGATTTTCAGCCGCTACATGCTTAGCGCCATACTTTGCAGACAATTTTTTGCATAACGATTCTTGTAAAATATTATGACGGAGATTGGCGTCAAGTTCTCTCTGAGCCTGGGATATTTTGGCTGACGATGCTTTATCGGTCGTAAATCCTGGGCGAAACTGAAATGGCGACGCTGAAACTTCTTGAATAGGAGGCAATGTACCTTGACTTTCTATATATTGGTACAAAGGCAGTAACCTATCAAGGGTGTTGAGAAGAAGAACATAATCTATATTAGGTAAAAGTTGTCTCCTGCCTAGAAAAACAAAAACATCGTTAGTTGCAACTTCTGGTGGAATGGGGGCTGGCATGTAATCAGTACTTCTTCTTGCCTTTGTATAATGCCACATCCTCATATCTGCATATTGCTCTGGATATAACTTCATGTAATCGTTGAAGAGGTTGACTTTTGGAAAAAGCACGTCGATTTCGGGGAGTGACCTACTTGCTCTAAACGAAAAAGCAACCCCAAATCTAAGTTCTTCTTTGTCGTTTAGATGTTCAATGCCCAGATTGAACTGAAGCTCTGTTCGTCCACCATGATGGAAAGCCCATGTATCGAAAGTGGTTAATGAGGTGAATATTTTTTGTGTCGGTACGCGCTTTCCTCTCAACTCCTTCCGAATCTTTTGAAGTTTGCCAATGTGGTAATCTTTTGCTCGTAAGTTTACTTCCTCAATAATTGCACGAAAATCATTGGATGACATGAAATCCTCAGAGGGTAGATAAGACTGCAGTTCAGAATCAGGCATCGGCTTGGGAAGAGCCGTTGGTTGAGTAGGCGGTGTTCGTCCGCCGTATCGAAACCAACAGTCTCAAAACAATCTTGTAACAATAGTTGTTTTGGTTGGTGGTGGTTTCGATACGTCCCTCAAAGAACATTCGGGACTACTCAACCACCGTTTTTATTCACCAATTCCCATAATCTATTCGAATTCAGTGGAATTTCCATAATCTCAAAATCCACATCGTGCAAGGCGTCTTCCAATGCCTGCGCAAACAACGGACCAACCGGAATCGCGCCCGCTTCGCCCGCGCCCTTCACGCCCATCGGGTTGAGCGGCGAAAGCGTTACGCCATGTCCCGTTTCGATGCGCGGCACATCCAGGCTCGTGGGCAGGTGATAGTCCATGAACGTGCCGTTGAGCAGTTGCCCGTTTTCATCGTAGGCAAGCCGCTCATAAAACGCATTGCCAATGCCCTGCGCGACGCCGCCGTGAATCTGTCCATCCAGAATCAACGGATTGATGACCCTGCCGCAATCGTGCACGACGAGATATTTTTGGATGTGGATCTGCATCGTTTCGGGATCCACCTCCACGATCATCGCGTGGATGCCACTGGCAGTGGCGCCTCTTTCTGGACCGAAATAATTGGTCGCTTCCAAACCAGGCTCTGTCCCAGGCTTGACCGCGCCCCTTAACGGATTTGCCATACCCGCGAGTTCACCCAGCGAAATGGACATGCGCGGCACATCCTGGACGCGCACCATACCATCGGCAAGTTCGAGTTCATCTTCGGGTGCGTTGAAATGTTCGGAGGCGAATTTGAGAATTTTCTTGCGCACGACTTTTGCGGCTTCATTGATGGCATTCCCGGCGACAACCGCACCGCGGCTGGCAAACGTCCCTGCGCCCCAATAGAACTGGTCAGTGTCGCCCGTGACGACATCAATCTTGTTTACGTCCACACCGAGTTGCTCCGCGACGATCTGCGCGAAACTTGTGAAGTGACCTTGTCCCTGTGTGCCAACGCCCGTGACGACCGAGACGCGCCCGCTGCTCATCACTTGCACCTTCGCGCCTTCATACGGTCCGATGCCTGTGCCTTCCACATACGCGACAATGCCAATGCCAACGTGTTTGCCTTCGGCGCGCAACTTCGGTTGAATCTCATTGACAAAGTTTGTGTAGCCGATCTTTTCCATCGCTTGATCCAGCAACGGTTCGTAGTTGCCGCTGTCATATACAAGCGGAACAAAATCCTGATAGATGAGTTCGTTGTTATATGGGAATTTATCTGGTGGGATGAAATTGCGTCGACGGATCTCGGCGCGGTCGATCTTGAGTTCCTTTGCCGCCAGGTCGAGCATCCGTTCGATGACAAACACGCCATGTTGACGTCCCGCGCCGCGATATGGCGTAACGATAGTCTTGTTGGTGAAGACCGCTGTGAACTCACTGTAATAATTTTTGATATCGTAAGGGCCTAACAGAGTGCATTGTGCATTGAGCGGCACGGTTAAACCATAAGGTGCATACGCTCCAGTATCATGCAAAAAGACATCATGCACACCGAGGATGCGACCCTCCTTATCGAACGCGACTTCCGCATCATGGATCTGTCCGCGCTCGTGCGTAGTAGCGACAAAATTTTCGGCTCGGTCTTCGATCCATTTGACGGGACGGTTCAGCTTCATCGCCACCCACGGGACGAGCACTTCCTCCTGATAGAACATCATGATCTTCGGACCAAATCCCCCACCGATGAATGGCGCGATGACTCGGACTTGTCTCTCCGATAGCCCAAGCATGTCTGCCAATCCGTTTCGGATCACAACGGGAGCTTGCGTGGTGTCCCAGACAGTTAATCGTCCTGCGCGCGCGTCCCATTGCGCGACGATACCGCGATTCTCGATGGCGGCAGCGCATCCATGCTCGTAATTGAATCGACGCTTGATGACCAGCGCCGCATCCTTCTTTACTGATTCGTAATTACCTTTCGTCTGCACTACATGTGCAGCGACGTTCGAACCGATTTCTTCGTGGATGATAGGGCTATCTGCCCCTAAAGCTTTTTCCACGTCAACGATGGCTTCAAGAGGTTCATAGTCAATTTGAATATCGCTGAGCGCGTCTTCGGCGATGTAACGACTCTCCGCCAAAACCATCACGATCGGCTCGCCCGCAAATTTGACCTTGTCCTTCGCGAGCGGAACCTGTGTGCGCTCGTTGAAGACAATATCTTTAACTGGCGGCGGAGAAACAAGGAGCGGACCAGGCTTCCAGTAATCGCCCAAACCGTCCGCAGTGTAAATGGCGACCACACCCGCGCGTTGCAGGGCTTGTGACACATCAATGTTATTGATCTTTGCATGTGCATACGGACTCCGCACAAAAGCCACGTGGATCATATTGGGCAAGTCCACATCATCTACATAAAGTCCCTGCCCCGTTAGCAGACGTGGGTCTTCGTTGCGTTTGATCCGTTCGCCGAAGTATCGAGTTGCCATAAATTCTCCGATAACAATCATACTCGGTGGTCGAGCCTCCGAAGGCGTGCGTCGAGACCACCACATTTCAAGTTATCTAACGTTTGAATCCAACTCGTTGGTCTCGATACACCCCGCCGCGCTTCGACTTCGCTATCGCTCCGCTCAGCGCGGCGGGGCTACTCGACCAACGAGGTACTCATGCCCACGCCACCGCGCGGCAGAATGCCGCTTCACCACCTTTGAACTTCCACGGGAAGACGCCGAGGGTGATGCGCTTGTTGTGCAGTTCCTTCAAACCGATGTCGCCACCGAGGTTTTCCACATGGATGCAATCGTGCGGGAAGAGTGCATTGTGGGTTAATTGATAAGCAGAATCGGGAAATAACTCATCCATCTTATCCGCACCAAACTTGGCTTCGGTTTTCGCGCGAACCTTCTGCCAGTGTTCCAATCCGCCTTTGCCGAGGAAACGACCAATCGGCAAGTTCATCGGGTGATCGGTGGAGATCATGTCTACGCCCCAGATGTGGATCTTTTTACTCAACAGCCAATCACAAATGCTGAAATGCGGACCAGGATGACGC
>DASWEH010000411.1:0-11395 GCA_036394895.1 Anaerolineales bacterium | reverse complement strand
CCTATAAATGAAAGCGATCGTGGGAAAGTTACTCTTTCGGCGGCTCGGGAGGGTGAGGGGGCCGGAAGAGATTCTCAGCCAAAGAACTGTTACTAGGCATGCGGATCTCTCCGAATGCAGCTTCATAACGCGCAATATTTTCAGTGAGCGCATGGAGAAGAAGCTTTGCGCTAAGCGGAGTCATCACCACCCGTGAGCGAATATTCGCGCTCGTTTCACCGGGCAGGATATGGGCAAAATCGATCACGATATCCGCAGGGGAATGAGAGATGCGCGCCAGGTTGGCGTAGGCAGGTTCCATTCCCTCAGGAACGTTGATTTTTGGCCCAGTTTGTTGTGCAGGATTAGTCATAAAAACAGTCCTGGAGTCAAACGAGAATACGAGTCTAACAGGTCCGGACGTGGAGACCTGTTAGACTCATAAGGAATTTGAACTAAAACGGGATATCATCTTCGGCCGGGATCTCTGCCCCTTCCATGCCACCAATCATCGGGCCCTCTCCAGGGCCTTCGCCACGTGAAGACAGGAAACGAACGGTGCCCGCTGTCACTTCGAACGAGGCGCCTGTGGAACCATCCTGCTTGTTCCAAATACGTGGTCCGCCGGTGGCTTTATCAGGGGTGAGTCGCCCTTCGATCAAAACTTTCGAGCCTTTCCTAAGATATTGATTGCAAATTTCCGCCTGCTTGCCCCAGGTAGTGACGCGAAACCACACGGTTTCTTTTACTTGTTCGCCACTGCCTGTGGTGTATTGACGATTGGTGGCCACCGAGAAAGATGTCACAGCCTGACCGGAAGGTGTGTAGCGCATTTCGGGGTCCTTGCCGACATTGCCAACGATGATGATGGTGTGGAACATGAATATCTCCTTAGAGTCTAGGTACCCGCCGAACTGCGGCGGGGAAAATAAGCTGAGGTGTATTTTACTCCACTTTGATGATTTATTAACATAAGGGAACAAAAGCGTTCTTCCGGATTTCTAGTAAGAAAAGGCAATCCTCCTAGTCTTGAAGATAAGCTTGCAGAATGAATATCCCATGTGGATTGAAAAGGGATCAATTGCTTGATGATGCAAAAGGAGAAGTGTAACCATGCCAATTACCTATCAAAGAGGAACGCTTGAAGATTCCTATCGTTTTCCACGATCTTCATGAGCAATGAACCATCTCGAAGGTTCAAGAGCTATTTGTACTTTAGCCCTGAGTTTTCTATGTAAAGATCAATATAGTATTGTTACAGTATTGTGACCTCACTGAAACATCCCTGTGACATAGGTCCCTTACAATATAAAAAGACTAACTTCCAGAATGGAGGTCGCATGCAAGCAAATAAACTCCTTCTATTCCCTGTCTTACTCTTTCTTACTGCCTGCGGAAGGTTTGAGATTAGCGTTGCGCCTCTATCCAGTCCAATACCAACGATGGTTGCAACAGAAAGCTCTCCCTTTCCTACGAATACCGCACCAGCGATCATCTTGCCAACCGAACAAATCAATCCGACAGCCACAATTGAGATCCCTTCAGCAACACTTGTCTTGCCAACTGCAACACAAGTTTCATCAAGCCCTACCACATCAGCCAAGCAAACAGTCAAAATATTCTTAATCGCGCTCGAAGACAATGGTCAGTCTGGGCCGTTAGTTGGCTGTGGTGATAGCGCCATCCCTGTGACAGTGACTATCCCTCCCACGCAGGGTGTCTTGAGAGCTGCCTTAGAAAAATTGCTTTCAGCGAAAAAGCAGTTTTATGGTGAATCAGGGTTTTACAATGCCTTGTATCAATCAGATCTTCAGGTTGCAGGAGTCACCATTGAGCAGGGCAAAGCAACCGTTCATCTCACCGGAACGGTGATGCTAGGAGGCGTTTGTGATGCACCGCGTTTCGAGGCGCAAATCAAACAGACTGCATTGCAATTCTCTACTGTGAGCGACGTGGCTGTCTTCATCAACGATACGCCCATCGAAGAAGTTTTGTCGTCAAAATAACTTTAGAAGAAAAACTCTTCATTAAGCTAAGATGCCCTCTCCACATAGAGAGGGCATCTTATATTTTATTTTGTAGTGAGTAATGATTATGTAGTTGGATTGGGAACGCCTCGACGTCTCAGGACAAGTGCAGTTCCCAACAGAGCAATGATCCCTGCCACTAATCCAGCGATCACATAAGGCGTCTGAATGGGCGCAGGCGAAGCAGCAGGAACAGTGACAGGTTCCACATCCACAGCTGGTGCAGCAGCTGCCGGAGCAGTAATGAGCGCAGATTGAAGTGTGACGTTATTCGCAGCCATTAAGTTACGGAACGCTTTATCGGCATCCAGGCGCATGAGATGCCATTCATCCACGGTTTTGAGCGTTTCCCCATCGAGCCTGCCGATGTAATGGACATAACCAGCTTGTCCCTCGTTGGTAGGATAGTAAACCATCTGCACAAAGGGAACAACTTTGCCATCCAGGTTCAAGTGAGCCGTGACCGTGTACCCCGCCTCCAGGTTGAGGTTCTTTGGCGGCTTGGAGAGGGTCGCCTCATCGAAGAAACCGTTTTGTTCCAAGTTCATCATGGCTTTTGGATCGTTCAGTGTTAAATCACCTTTGATGCCGGGACCACTGATGGTCAACATGCCAAGTTCCTTTGCAAACACTACAAAGGTGGAGATAGCCAGCAAGGCGATGACCAGAAGGAGAAACAAAATGGATTTTTTAGTCTTATTCATTTCTAAACACTCCTTTTCGTGAAATCAAATTGCCATTACGGCATTTATAAGTTGTACACCGTTGGAGCAGATCAGGTTCCCGCTAGTCGAGAAAACCTTGCGAAGGTTATGAGAAAGCGACCAGAGAGCCCGAAAACAACCTTCGCAAGGTTTATTGATTATGGAGTAATTTTATACACTGAACCGCTATCTCCTGTTGCGCCGACTCCAGGTGCTCTGGTGAGCAGATACAATTCTCCGCTTTCGTCCTGTCCAATTCCCAACAATTGTCCAATTTCCGATGGATTACCTGAAACTTCCATTTCAATAAACTTCCATGAGCCTACCCCGAAAGTTGGGGGATTCGCAACGAATAAATGACCATTTCCTTTTCCCCAGTCGCCAAAAATGTATTTACCAGCCAGCTCAGGGATGGCTTTGCCGCGATAGACCATCCCACCGATGATCGCCGATAAATCCCCTTGATGCGCGTAAGAAAGGATTGGATCAGACAACCTGTTTGTGGAGCAGCTTTCAAGCGGCTGACTCCAATCCTGGGCGTTGAAACAAGTCTTTCCCTCGCGGAGGGGCCAACCATAATTTCCACCTGCCTCAACGAGATCCACTTCTTCCATCATTGCCTGACCCACATCCGCAACGAAGAGTCTAGGCTTTCCAGAATCTGACACATCAAACGAAAAGCGATAGGGATTGCGAAACCCGTACGCAAAGATCTCGGGTAATCCTTCCCCTGAGACGAACGGGTTGTCCGCCGGAACTACGTAATTTTGTCCGGTATCCGCCGTCCCATTGACATCGATTCGCAGGATTTTTCCAAGGAGGGAGGAGGTATCCTGTGCGTACTTCCCTGATTCGGTCGCCGGGTCTTGCACACTGTCTCCGGTGGCAATATATAAATATCCATCCGGACCAAATGCAATGTGACCAGCTTCGTAGTTGTAGCCGGGTTTGTCCATAGCCAGCAGCACTCGTTCCGAGTCTGGATTGGCCAGATTGGGATCATCTGCTGAAACGGTGAATTCGGAGATGTAAGTGGTGTGATCCCATTCCTCCGGCGATAAGCCAGCCCGAAGAGGAGCGCTATAAGAAACATAGAAGCGACCATTCTTCACGAACTCTGGATGAAACGCGAGACCTAAAAGCCCGCGCTCATCGTAAAAGGAATTCAACTTGACGACACGCTCGCGCAAGTCGAGAAACGGCTTTTCGAGTCGCTCCCCGTTGAAGAGGATCCAGATCAGCCCGGTTTGATCCACTACAAAAAGACGGTGACTTCCATCGTTGGGAGATATCAAGGCGACTGGCGACGTGAAGCCCTCCGCAATCAACGCCAACCCAACTCTTGGATGTGTATTGCTCTGGAAAGAGCAACCGCTCGCGATGACCAGAAGCAAGCTAACTAGAAAATTGGCGATCTTAAGAGTTTTCATTCTTCTTGGTTGAACTCAATTCTAAAGGTTTTATTTCGTTTCCTGTTACAGTTTTGTAACAAGGCTCGAAATGGGGAACTTTCATATTTAATACACCGTCCATCAGCAGCACAACTTGGAGGTGCAAGATGAAAATTAATACCAACTCAATTCTTATTTTATTTGGCATTATTGCCTTCACGATCATGGCCTGTCTCCCAGTTACCTTGATCGCCATGCCGCTGTTGCAGCCAGCGAAGCACGAACCTGTTGACTCGGTAGCAACTGTTCAAGCGGTTGTCACCCAGACCGTGTATGCCATGACGCAAACCGCGCCGACGCAGACGCCCATTCCACCCACGGCGACGCCCGTCCCAGCGACCAATACGCCTGTTCCCACGGCAATCACGTATTGTGACTGGGCTGCTTTCATCACGGATGTGACCATTCCGGATGGTACCCAGTTTGCTCCGGGTGAAGTTTTTACAAAGACCTGGCGCTTGAAAAACATCGGTACCTGCACATGGACGCCTGATTATGACATCGTCTTTACCAGCGGTGCTCAAATGAGTGGCACGACGATGCAAATGCCGGGCTACGTAGCTCCCGGACAAAGCGTGGATGTAGCCGTGACCTTCACAGCCCCTTCCGCAGCCGGACATTATGTTGGCTACTGGATGCTGCGCAATGCCTCCGGGAAATTGTTCGGCACAGGTGGCTGGGCAGATGAAACCTTCTACGTGGATATTTATGTAAAAGATTTGCCGCATGGCACAGTAATAGGCAACTTCTCTTACCCAAGTGAGTTCAACCCACCTTTAATGCTGTACTTTGAAAATGCAGCCACCCGTGAGACGATTCAGTTTTCCATCCCTGAGAAAAACCCAAGTTATAGTGTTCTTCTCCCTAATGGAACCTACTATGCTTATGCCTGGGCGCCGGGATACAACTTGCAAGGTGCCTACATCAACTCAAATCTCATCATGAAGACCTTCGTAGTGAAAGGTCGTCAGACCACCACTGGAATCGATTTGACGGACTGGAGTCCTTACCCTCACAGTTACGGACAATAAATCAAATGGGCGACCTAACAGGTCGCCCATTTTTTGTTTCTTTTGTTGCTGCATAGTACAACTTATAATCTAATCCATGACACGACTCTCAGGACAAGAACGGGCTACATACGTGCAAAATATGTTTACCCGGATTGCCAGACGCTACGATCTATTATCAACTCTTGGCACTTCAGATGGTTGATCGTTAGTGTCGCTAATTGAAAACACGAGTTGCTAATCACCAATCATCCACGTACTTGCGTTAAATCTCAATCGAATAAAGAACGGTTTCCATCTCTTGTGGTGTCAGCCCGCCGTGATGCCCGTAAAACCGCTGTTCAAACTTACCATTTTCATACCACCACACTGACTCATAGCGATAGGGGAGAATCACCAAATTCCCGACCCGTTCGCGAAATCGGGAGGAAACCTCACTGCCAAAGTATCCATTCTCGATGAGGAATTCGGCTTTCACAACGTCAGCTTTTCCTTCCAGTCGTGGTACGAGAAATAACTGTGCCTCATCCAACAGGTCATCTTTGATATAAAGGAACATATCACGCGCCGACCCAGCCGGGACGAGTAACTGTCCCTTACGATTCGTTTTCAGGAAATGCTCAATCCCAGTAAAGCGCGGCTCGATGTTCAAATAGATTGTTGTATCAGGATCCACTTCAGATTGACCATGATCTGCGGTCATCAAAAATAAAACCTTTTTCTTTCCCTGAAAGACTCGTTCGAAATAATATTCCATCATCAGCAGAAACGTCTCGATTTCCGCTTCCGTCTGTGGCGCGCTGGGACCATAGGCATGACCAAGGGTGTCGATCTGGTCAAGATAAAGATGCACAAAGGCAGGCTGAGTTTGTTCCTCCAACAGCAATCCTAAATTGATCAATGCTTCTGAAAGCGTTTTAAATGGATAGAGTTCGGCACCTGCCATCACTACATCAGAGTAGGTAGAGGGTGAGTAATCCCGTGATCCAAATACATAAGGATTCACTCCCATCTTTTTAAGTTCCGGGTAAAAAAGTCCGCGAGGATAGAAAAGCGAAGGGTGGATGCCAGTCGACGCCAAATCGTTCCGGGATCGAGACCCAGCGTAGGAGAATAACAAAGGTGAGATGAGGGCGTCCACCTGAGGCTCATAGTAGATCCATTCATAGACCCCGCTTTGCCCCACGTTCCATCCGGTATGAATTGCTGTCAGGTGCGCAGAGGTTGTAGATGGAAACTGTGAAATCAGCTTTTCGATCCGCCCGTGTTTCGCGATACGTTTGATAAAAGCCGTATCTTGAAAACGTTCAAAGAATCGCCAGCCAAATCCATCAACCAAAAACAGGACAACAGCCTCATACTTGCCCGATGCAAACGCGCCTTTGATACGGTCCGGGATCCCGGCAAAGCCGCCCTCATCATAGCGTGGCTTGACGAATTCGGGATTCATTTGCGTTCTCCAATCATCATTTTGATTAACATGCAAAATCGTAGGGATGGTGTGGAAGGTCTGCTGGGAAGCACCAGATGGATTTTCCTATACTCCATTGCCATGCTCCCAGTGCGGCGGCGCAAGCCGCGACATAGTGATCAGTAACGGTTTCCGGGCGGGAGATGCCTTTCAATCCGTTTGTCTCTAGCCAGTCCAGTAAATGTCTGCGTGCAAATGACTCGGTTTTGAATTTGCGTATGTCGCCTGCATCTGCTCCGCGCAAAATCATGCAGGCACCGGGATGCACTTCGACCATTCCCAGATCATATTGCGGTTTAAGGGATTCCAACAAACGCGTCAAATGCAAGCCGCGCAAGGTAAGATAAACCATGCGGATCATGGTGGGCGGCATGATTCCGACGCGCCCGCCTTGTGCATGGACAAAGCGGCGCAATTCTGAATCGGATAAACGGTCTCCGCCTTTAGAGTTATAGGAAAGTGGAGCATCGATCCCGATCACGATTCGTTCATTTTGCCCTAAACCAGAAAGAGCCTCGAGAATTTGATTGTCATCCGCGCCTTCTCGAACATCAACGAGATGAATTTCCTCCCCACGCTCTTCGAAACTGACCATGCAGGTGTCTGCGACATTGCGCGGCCCTGATAAATCAATCCCTACAATCCTCATCAGTATTTATCCGTGTCGATCTGCGGCTAGCATTAATCTTGCGGCGCGTCTTCCAATCTCCACGGCGAAATTTGTACCCCGATCCCATGGATAGACCTGGCTCATCGACGCGAAATATAATCCTTCAATCGGTGTTTGAATCGCGGGGATATTTTTGGAATGATTGACCAGGGGTACGGGCTGCGCATAATTCGTTTTGTTCACCCAAACTTTTTTCACCCAATCCCGCGAAAACTCGGGATTGAATTTCTTAAACGCGGGCGTAAAGCGTTCCAGCAATTGTTCATCGCTCATCGAAAAATATTCATGCCCCACTTCCAAATAATCACCCGCGTACACAATATGATCGCCGCCAAAATGTTCCTTTGATACAAAATTTGTATGCTCCACCAGTGCCAGCATGGGATAGCCGGCTTCTTTCGGCAGGTTGAACCAGTAATAGCCTTCCTTTGATAATTGATGCTTGAGCGATAGTACCATCACCACCGCACCCATGGACTTCAGTTCGAGCAGTCCCTTCAAATAATTTTCGGGAAGATCAGGACTCAGCTTCGCCATCAAATTGGGAGATGTGGTGACCAGCACTTTATCAAACGATAAGGATTGTCCATCGCTCTTTACCGACAACTTATTCTGTTCCCGTTTAATCGACTCGACTCTTGCTCGCAGCCGAATCTCCACGCCTATTCCGCGCAGTTTCTCGGCGAACATGTTCGCAAAATTTTGAAAGCCACCTTCGAACGTTCCGAGGCGCGTGGTCCGTGCTTTGATGCGCGCCCACATCCAAGCCATATTGACATCCCGATAAAACGGACCGAACTTCCCAACCAGCAGCGGCTTCCACATCTTTTCATAGACGTTTTTGCCTGCCCACTTTAACATCCATACGTCAGCCGTCACTTTTTCCAGAGCTTTCCAGTTGTTCGTTAAACGGAGGAATAACCCAACAAAGCCGAACCTGATTTTATCGAGACCAAACCCAAGTCCCGGAAAAAGAAGCGCGCGCAGAATCGAGTCGAATGGATAAAACTTCCCGTTGTGATACATCACAGTTAACGGGCGCGGGAAGATCACCTTGTCACTCCAACCCAACTCACGGATCAGTTCCAACATATATTTGTCCGATTGGAACCAGTGATGATAGAACTTTTCGACTGACCAATCCCAGTGTGGTTCCTTGAATCCAGAAGCCAATCCGCCAACATAATCGGCGGATTCGTAAATGATCACTTCGTGTCCTGCACTGCGCAAATCATAAGCGGCAGCCATGCCGCCAAACCCCGCTCCAATAATTGCTATTCTCATCCACACTCCCAAAGTTAAATGTAGGTCAGGCTTTTGGCCTGACGAATAGAATTCGGCGGGTTATCAACCCGCCCTACTTATTTGCTTTGATTTTTCGACCGTTGCTCCAGCATTTCTGAAAGCATTCTGAGCCTGCCCCACTTCTGACGAACCACATAGATCATCGCCAGGTTTTGCAGCCAACGCGGTTCGCAGTGGGGATTTTTCGCGAGTTGTTCGAAAACTTCAATCGCCTTATCATCCGTTCGCCGCGTCTTTGCATATTCGTTCGCCAGTTGTTGCAGATACGCTTCATTTCTTCTGCGCAATTGCTCTGCCTGGACAAGTTTTTGACGCACTTCCAGCACGTGCGGATAAACGCGCCCAATGGCAGTTTCCAATTCATCGATGGTGTAGGGCTTGATTAAGTATTCCTGCACGCCAATGGACATAGCAGTACGCAGGGTCGTTGTGTCTTTTTCAGCAGAGATAATGATGCAGCCGATGTCAGGATGAGTATGAGCGATCTTCCGATAGGCAGTTAACCCATCCATTTCAGGCATATTGATATCAAGAAGGAGGATATCGGGATGATGCTCTTCCGCCAACTGGACAGCTTGAAGCCCGTTCGCGGCAATGGCAACCACTTCCACATCGTCGATCGTGGCAAGCATCAGGCGGGTGTTACGGCGGGTCTCTTGGATATCATCCGCGATGAGCACCCGCAATTTCCTCTTTGGGGGCACGTTGGTCTGCACCATGGTCCGTTCCTTCGTTGTGAACGATAAAGGTATTGCAAACCAAGTATAACTCACGCCAACTAATCTTGTCTGAATTGTAACTTTTTAAACACGGAGAGGCAGCGTAGCTGCCTGAATAATTCATTATTTGATTTTGATTACGATGAGCTAGGCATCCGATGTTTCTGCTCGCAAGGAGTCGCTCCAACGGACACCTTCACGCGCCAGGAAATAGGCTCCAAGCAGTGTGATTGGAAGCCACAAGGCGACATGCAATACAAGTGTGTATCCGGCTGCCACCGAATGTTCCACCCCATAGGCGGTTAATACGGCAATCCCTGGTGCATCGAATGTCCCGATATAGCCCGGCGCAGAGGGGATGGTCGTTGCCAGATTGACAATGCCATTCATCAGCATCAGCGCAAAGAAGGAAACGCTAAAGTTGAACGCATGCATCACGAACCAGTACTTGCCCGTTTCCAGTAACCAGATGATGACCGAAGTAAAGAAGACCATCAACGCATTGAACGGAGAACGAAGCGAAGCCAATCCATCCAAAAATTTATTAGACAAGCTAATCACGCGTGCCTGAAAACGCTTGGGTACAATACGGTCAATAAACCATAAGCCGATTTTCATTGCCATCTGCGGGAACATGGCAGCCAGGAGGAAAATAGCCAGCGCGCCGAGGAACACTCCGGTCCCGATCACAGCGACTTGCTGGATGCTGCCGACCATACCTGAGGTGTCGGTCATTTTGGCGAGCTCGGGCAGATTGATAAAGACGAATGCCAACATGACTACGCCATCAAAAATTCTTTCTACGATAACGGTCGCCAGGGAGGCGGAAACCGAGACGCCCTCTTTTCGTTTCAAGATTACGGCGCGCAAGACTTCCCCAGCACGGGCGGGATAAATATTGTTGCCCATATATCCAATTGTTGTGATGGGGAACATGGTTGCCGTGGGTATCTTTTTGATCGGACCCAGCAAATAGTGCCATCTCCATGCCCGCACCCACACCCCGACGAAATATACGGCGATGCCTGGTAATAACCAGAAATAATTTGCCTGTTTGACAGAGTTCCAAAATTCTTCAAGACGCAGTCCGCGTAATGCGAGCCAGATAAATACGATGCTGATGAGCACCCCAAGCCCAAATTGCCATTTTTTCATGGGCGGGATTGTAACATGCCTAAACTTGCAACCTCTCTTAAATTCATCTCGTATATTTCTATGTGGAGGAAATCATGGCGAAACTCCCCTGGTGGCTCAACCTGTTCGTCAAAGTGCTTTTCGTCGACCTGGCTATTACCCTCTTCGTCGCGGTCTGGTCATGGATCACAAAGGATTCTAGCCTAGTCTCTCTTAGCAACCGGTTCTTTGTAGGCGGAGCGATTGCAGTCCTAATCAGTCTGGCATCCGGTATGGGGAACTGGGAGAATCGTTCTGACTGGCGGCAGATGTTCGCGCAATCTGCGGGTCAGGCAAACCTGACAGAGCGCAATCAACGAATGATGGCAGACATCGTACAAGTGTACTCGCTTACTTTTGTCATGATCCCTGCTGGTCTGATCGCCATCCTGATCGCGGTGCTGCTGGGGCAACTCGCTTGATATAATCGCGAGCGTGGAACTTCATCAGCCTGCTCCTGATTTTGAATTACCCGATCTACAGGGAAGATTTCATCGTCCGTGTGATTATCGCGGGAAGATCGTTATCATCAATTTTTGGTCGGCAGAATGTCCTCATTCTGCGCGGACAGATGGCTTGATTCTCGGTTTGCTTGAAGGATGGAATGGGGAGGTGGAATTGCTGTCCATTGCCGCGAATCGCAACGAATCCGTGCAAATGGTGAGGGAAGCTGCAAAAGCGCGGCACCTTCCAAAGGTCCTGGTCGATGCAGAGCATATTGTCGCAGATCAATACGAGGCAATGACAACCCCGCATGTATTCGTCCTCGACCGTGCAGGCATCCTGCGCTATCGCGGTGCAGTGGATGATGTCACCTTCCGGCGGAGAGAGTCCAGCCAATTCTTTTTGCGAGATGTCGTTGAGTCGTTACTCAAAGGGAAAGTTC
>DASWEH010000410.1:0-3881 GCA_036394895.1 Anaerolineales bacterium | reverse complement strand
TGGGGATTGGTCAACTCAGGCGCTCTTTTAATCGGAACAATTCTATATCCCATCTGGGGCTATCTTTATGATCGTTACGCGCGTACCAAATTGCTGGCGCTGGCATCCTTGATTTGGGGGGCGACCACCTGGTTCAGCGCGATCGCGCCCAACTATCGAACTTTTTTGGTCACGCGCGCTTCCACTGGAATTGATGATTCTTCCTATCCCGGTTTGTATTCCCTTGTGGCAGATTATTTCGGTCCTCATCTGCGCGGCAAAATGTATGGGTTGTTGCAACTAGCCCAACCCATTGGGTATTTGGTTGGCTTGATTATGGCACTGATCATCGCGCCGATGATTGGCGGCTGGCGCCAGGCGTTTTACATTACCGGCTCGCTGGGATTGATCGTGGCAACGTTCATTTATTTCGGAGTCAAAGAGATGCCGCGCGGTCAAGCGGAGCCGGAGTTCGAAAACAAGGGCGCGGAAGAAATTGGGCAGTTCCATTTTTCCTGGGCAGAAGCTAGGGAAATTTTCAGAAAGCCCACGATGTGGTTTATTTTCCTGCAAGGCTTTGCAGGTGTATTCCCATGGAATGTGATTACGTTCTTTTTCTTTGGTTACCTTATGACCGAGCGCGGCTATGATAACAATTCCGTGCTTGTTACCATGGGGCCTGTGATCCTGATCCTCGCCGCGGGATATTTTATCGGTGGTTCCCTGGGTGATGCGCTGTTCAAACGCACCAACAAAGGACGGATCCTTGTTTCCAGTGCGGGTGTGATCCTCGGCGCGATTTTTATATTTTTCGCCATCCGCACACCTATCGAGGACCGAACCACCTTCTTTATCCTCATGTGTCTGACTGCGCTCTTCATGCCGCTTTCATCACCCAATGTCACCGCGACAGTGTACGATATTACCGTCCCGGAAGTCCGTTCCACAGCACAGGCGGTTGAATATTTCATTGAAAACATCGGGGCAGTGACCGCGCCTTTCCTGGCAGGTATCTTTTCAGTGGCTTATGGTAAGGGCAACGCCATTCTCTGGATTTGCGTCACAGCCTGGGTGCTGTGCTTCTTCTTTTATCTCGGCGCGTTGTTCACGATTGATAAAGATACTGGTAAGTTGCGAACACAAATGGCGGAACGCGCAAAAGCGATGTAATATTTCGTGGGGCGGGATGGCATTCCATGTTATGTCTTTATGCACATCTTTCAACTCGATCTCAATAACTTTTCTATTCTTCAATAACATTTGCCAATTATTCTCTATAGAGAAGTATGTGGGTGAGTTTTGCTTTGACGAAAATATCTATCTGTAAAATATCTTTTCCCCTGGTATATGACAAGCTATATCCAGAGCTGATGTTTATTCCACCGATATCTGTAATACTCAGCAACTTCCAATTGGTGCCCCGCATCTCACTTCGATAATACAGCATCACGGTGTGAGGATTGATCTTATCAATGCTGTAGTGATACCCTGCGATGTCATCTTTTACTTCTAATGCACCTGGGTAAACTGGAATGTCTTCCCAGGTGGCTATTGCCGTGCTTTGCGATGTCAAAGTCAATGATGGAGACGCTGTGCTTATTTTGACTGGGACTTGAAAAGTCAGGTGGTAATTCCCGATCAGGTTTGTTATAGCTGATGGTGTAATGTTATTTTCCTGAAAATTGAATTGTTCGCCACAGGGACCGATCGTCAAATCCAGATTTACTTTTAGAGAATCGTAATCGCCAGAATTGACTTCATACTCGTAAACCGCCTGAATAAATTCCCCTGAAGCATCATAAACAGGCCCTAAACTGCCGCTGCGTAATTGATACTGAATGGGTTCGTCTATAGTAATGTAGGGATCGCAAATCCATTCGCCTAGATTGTCAGTTGTTTCCAACCCACGAATTTTGATTGCAAATTTCAGAAGATCTTCGTTGGCATAAGCCCAATCCAGTTCCACGGATGGCACTTGTGTCTCTTTAACGAAAATTGTCGGTATAGCGGTTCGATCATATGTTGTGAGGTTTTTGGGGCTTTCGGATGACTCGGGTCTTCCTAATTCTGTGAAGTAGACCGCATAAAAAAGACCGATAACAAACAGTACTACAACTGCTTTTATCCATCTGGATGTGGACTTTTTCATATTCTTTAGCCTCTCTATCTAGAGTATTACTTCATGAAAGTATTTTCAACTGAAGAATGTCAGTTTTTAATTATGTTCCCCGCGATATGTAATACAAATTTGAGTTCATTTAGCAGTTAAATCACTGGCCAGGTACGGCTACAATTAAAGCTGGAGCTAACATTATGACCATTATCGTTGCCGATACCACCTATGGATTACCACGTAGATTGCTTGAAGAACGCTGTATTCCACTGATTCCGCAAATTGTCACGTTTGGGGAAGAGTCCTATCACGATGACAGAGATTTGGATACTGCCACATTCCTAAGCAAACTCAAAGCCTCTCAGATGTTACCAAAAACCTCCGCGCCGGAACCTTCTTTGTATTACCCAATTTTTGCCGAAGCACGAAGAAAAGGCGAGAGTGTGATCGTGATCGCGCCAACGAGCAAAGCCAGTGGAACGGTCAGGTCAGCGGAAACCGCCGCGCAGGAATTCCCTGGTGTTGATATCCATGTTGTAGATACGCAAACTGTCTCCTGCAACCTTGGTTCATTGGTTTTGGTCGCGGATGATATGGCAAAAGCAGTAAAATCCGCGGATGAGATTCTCGCGAAATTGAATGATTTGATCCCGCGCGGACGGATCTATTTTCTGGTGGACACGCTGGAATATCTTGCCAAGAGTGGTCGCATCGGCGGAGCAAAGAAGTTGCTGGCGGAATTGCTCGAGATCAAGCCGATTCTCCAAGTGAAGGATGGACAGGTCGAGTCGTTTGAGCAGCAACGCACGAAAAAACGGGCACTGGCGCGTCTCGTGGAAGTGGTAACGGAATCATGCAAAGGTGGAGAGGACGCTCATTTGTGCGTGTTGCAGGTGGAGGCGGACCCGACAGGGGAAGCCTAGGCGCTGGTCGAAGAGTTGAAATCCAAAGTGCCTGTCCCCCATATCCCAATTTATGAACTGCCTCCAGCGATTGTCGTACATGTGGGACCCAAAGCGATGGGAGTGGGCTTTTTTGTAGAATGATATCGAATGGTATAATTTTTGGGCGAATTGCATAATTTCCCACAACCGTGGTTTTTTTGAAGGAGAACGTTATGTCAGGACATTCTAAATGGTCAACCATTAAGCGTAAAAAAGGCGCGGCAGATGCCAAGCGCGGCGCAGTCTTCACGCGTTTGTCTCGTGAACTTGTGATGGCGGCACGCGAAGGCGGCAGTGATCCCGATGCTAACTTCCGCTTGCGCCTTGCGGTGGATAAAGCCCGCGCAGAGAACATGCCAAAGGATAATATTGAACGTGCTATCAAGCGCGGATCGGGTGAAGATAAAGATGGCGTGGTATTCGAACAGATCATGTATGAAGGCTATGCTCCACATGGCGTGGCAGTCATGGTTGAAACAGTCACCGATAACCGCAACCGCACAGTCTCTGATCTGCGTCACGCGTTCAGCAAGACGGGTGGTAATATGGCGGAACCTGGTGCAGTAGGCTGGCAGTTTGAGCGTGTTGCTTATTTTTCCTTCCCCTCTAGCGCGATGAATTTCGACAAAGCATTTGAACTTGGAATTGAAGCGGGGGCGAATGATGTTGTCGAGGATCATGACATGATCGAGATCACGGCTCCAGTGGAATCCTTCAAAATTATTGCGGATGCTTTGCACAAAGCCAAAGTGCAGCCCGAGGAAGCTGGTTTGCGCATGATCCCCAAACAGGAAATGGAACTTGATCCCGAAGATACTGTGCAGGTGCTCAAGGCGCTGGAAAGT
>DASWEH010000409.1:0-7007 GCA_036394895.1 Anaerolineales bacterium | reverse complement strand
CGATATGGAACGTACGAAAGTACGTGTGATGGTTTCCTTCTTCGGGCGTGAAACGCCTGTGGAGTTGGATTTCTTGCAGGTAGAAAAAGCATAACCCTTCGGCTTCGTGGCGCGTTAAGGCGCCACTCCGCTCAGGGTAAGAAAAGAATTAATTAAACAGTAACCGGATGCGGCTTGCGCGGAACGTGAAGCGAAATCCAAAGCTGGCAACCTGAAACCGTGGGAGTGACGTCCCCGCTAACGCGGGATCTTCGACAAAGCGTCACGCCAAAACCACAAAGGAGTAAAAATGGCAAAGAAGTTTAAGGCAATCGTTCGTCTCCAGCTTGAAGCTGGAAAAGCCAACCCGGCACCCCCAGTGGGACCTGCGTTGGCGGGTCATGGCATCAATATCATGGCTTTTTGTAAAGAGTACAACGCTCGCACGTCAAATCGTCAAGGCGAAGTTCTTCCTGCAGAAATCACCGTGTATACTGATGGTTCTTTCACATTCGTTTTGAAGACTTCTCCGGCAGCTGTGTTGTTGCGTAAAGCTGCAAAGGTTGAGAAGGGTTCCGGCGTTCCGAATAAGGAAAAGGTCGGTAAAGTGACACGCGCGCAAGTAAAAGAGATCGCAGAAACGAAAATGAAAGATTTGAATGCGATCGATCTCGATAGCGCGATCAAACAGATCGAAGGTACTGCCCGCTCGATGGGCATTACGGTTGTTGATTAAATAAACTGTGGGAGTGGCGCCTTGGCGCCACGCCTGTACCACGGAGGATAAAATGGCTAAACACGGAAAGAAATATACAGCCGCTTTGGCGAAGGTGGATCTGAATAAGGAATATACCCCGCGCGATGCAGTTGCACTCGCAAAGGAAACAAGTATTACCAAGTTCGATTCAACAGTAGAAGTTCATTTGCGCACAGCGCTGGATCCGCGTCAAGCAGATCAGCAGGTGCGTGATGTTGTCGTGTTGCCCCACGGTTTGGGCAAGACAGTGCGTGTGTTGGTTTTTGCACAAGGAGAAGCTGCAGCTGCCGCCCGCGCGGCTGGCGCCGATCTCGTCGCGGATGACGATGAAACCTTGAAGAAGATCGAAGGCGGCATGTTGGATTTTGATGTCGCGATCGCCACACCTGACGCGATGGGTAGGGTTGGTCGTTTGGGTCGTGTCTTGGGTCCGCGCGGTCTGATGCCGAACCCGAAGGCTGGTACCGTTGTCGGTGCTGATAACCTGGCTCGTGCGATTAAGGAAGCAAAAGCAGGACGCGTTGAGTTCCGTCTGGATAAGACCGCCAATATTCATGTGTCGGTTGGCAAGGTTTCCTTTAAGGCCGATCAGCTTTATGAGAACTTTGCTGCGCTCATGGATGCGGTGCATAAAGCCCGCCCCGCAGGCGCGAAGGGTGAGTATATTAGAAAAATCACTCTTACTACAACCATGGGTCCTGGCATTAAAGTGAATCCCAGCGACACTTTCAAATTTGAGGGAACCGAGTAAAATAGTACTCGATAAATCCTGTATGTAAGCCGCTTCGCCAATGAAGGCGGGTGTGGCGCTAGGTTTCGACGCAAAGCGTCTCAACCACTGGGCGCCACTTAATTTCCTGCTCAGGTGAGGACAAAAGCATGTATCCCTCCTTGGGAATTGCTAAAAGTCTTTGCCTGCAAAGTGGCAAAGACTTTTTTATGGAAAGGAGGTGAAGTCCTTTGGCAATTACTAAAGAACGCAAAGAAGAAGTGCTGACCCAGTATGCAGACTGGATGAAGCGCAGCCAAGCTGTGATCCTTGTGGAATATACCGGCGTGACCATGAAAGCCCTGGATAATATTCGCGCCAAGGTCCGCGAGTCTGGCGGCGAATTCCATGTCGTCAAGAATACACTGGCGCGTCGTGCGTTTACCGATATGGGAATGCAATTCCCCAGCGACTATCTGGTAAAAAGCACAGCTGTCTCTTTTGCCTTCAATGATCCCGCTTTAACTGCAAAGGCCCTGACCGATGCCACAAAAGGCAATGAATTTGTCAAGGTTAAAGGCGGATTTATGAGCGGTCAGACATTGAATGCCGCTCAGGTTAAGGCATTGGCTGATATGCCGCCGCTGCCCGTTGTGCGTGCCCAGTTGCTGGGTATGCTGCAAGCTCCGGCTGGCAAGCTGGTCCGCACCATTGCCGAACCCGCACGTGGTTTGGCTGCTGTTCTCAAGGCTTTCTCAGAGAAAGCAACTGCCGCAGCGTAGTCGGTTTGACTATTACGCACACTATCAAAAATCTATCTCTAAGCAAGGAGTATTTAAGCAATGGCTGAACTTAATCAAATCGTGGAACAACTTTCCACGCTTTCCGTCCTCGAGGCGGCTGAGTTGGTGAAATTACTGGAAGAGAAGTGGGGCGTTTCCGCCGCCGCTCCGGTCGCGATGGCTGCCATGCCCGGCGCGGGCGCGGCTGCCGCAGAACCCGTCGAAGAAAAGACTGAGTTCGATGTGGTCATCAAGGAACCGGGTGCCAAGAAGATTGACGTCATCAAAGTCATTCGGCAGTTGACCAGCCTCGGCCTCGGCGAAGCCAAGACGTTGGCTGAAACCGCGGGTGGCAAAGTCCTCACCGGTGTTGGCAAGGATGCTGCTAACGATGCCAAGAAGAGACTGGAAGAAGCTGGCGCAGTCATCGTGCTCGAGTAAAAAACTCAAGCGCTAGTCAAAAAAGACGGCTCGTAAAAGAGTCGTCTTTTTTGATTAATGCGTGTGTATCATTTTTGGGATCCTGGACCCGTTGCTGATAAGATAAACCCATCATGCCATTCAGGATCATCGATTAAGAAGGATCGAAAAACGAGATAGCGTTCATGCTGTTCAGGGCTGTCTGCATTCGCCTGATAGGTTTCTTTATCCTGAAAAATTGCTACTAAATAGAACTCATCCGAATCATTTTCCATTTGAAAATAATAATCTGCCACCCAGCCTGCGATGACCGCATCACCGAAGCTATCCATGGTTTTGACAAATTCATCTCTCATGCCAGGTTTAATGCGGAAGCGTGCGATCGTTCCATACATGTGAGCCTCCTTTTTACTTGAATTATATCGCCGTCAATTTTTACGTATGGTGAATCAAAAGAGACGACCTACTTAGGTCGTCTCTTTATTGATTTCATTCTGATTATGCTGGGAGTAGCTTTTCCAGCCTGCGAATGACGATGACCACTTTGCCTTTAATTTCCAGTGGTTCGCTCTTCTTAATAAAGATCGGTTTCATGGTTGGATTGGCGGGCTGAAGGCGATAGCGATCCTTTTCCTTGAAAAAATACTTCAGAGTCGCTTCGTTATCACGTGGCAGCCAGACGGCGACCATTTCACCATTGCGTGCATCGGTGGCCGGTTTGAGAACAACGATGTCTCCATCATTGATCATCGCGTCGATCATGGATTCTCCCTTGACTTCGAGAGCGAACAAACCATCACCTTTTTCCTTCGAGGGGAGAAGACTCCGTGCAATATCCACTGCGTTTGCTTCGCTATCGGTCATATAACTGATGTTTGGATCAAGTTCAGGGAGGGGCAGACCGGCAGCAATAGGACCCAGGATCGGGATGCGAAGGGTGTCCGCATATCCATTTCCAGCGAGGCGTACCCCGCGTGAAATTTTACGGTCGCGCTCGATTAATCCCTTTTTCTCAAGTTGATCAAGATAATAATTCACAACAGAAGTGGATGTGATACCGGTTTTCTCACCGATCTCACGAATGGAAGGGGGATACTTGTTCTCACGCTGGTAGACCTGCAGGAATTCAAGAATCCGTTGGTGACGCTCTCCAAGACCTTTGCTTTTACGAACCATCATCATAGCTGCCTCCCGAGCATTCTTCGCTCATTTGTGCTATGAATGATAACCGAACGTCTGTTCTGTGTCAAGTGTCTAGAGATCGAGTTTCTTCTTTAAACCCATGTGCGACGGCGCATCCGGATGTACATACCTATGGGTAGCAGTACATTAATTGCTAAAACCACATCGAATACAGGATTTGCTGTCCAGCTATTCAACGTTCCATGTGACTCGAAGAAATTCATCCCAAAAAAGCCGGTCACAAATGTAAGTGGCATGAAGAGAGTGGTGATAATGGTCAGCGTTTTCATAACTTCATTCATGCGATTATTAATCACTGACAAATAAGTATCCAGTGCCCCGCCTACCAGGTCGCGCAGGCTTTCGTTCAAATCATGCAAGCGGACTAGATGGTCATAGATATCGCGGAAGAAGATACGATCCTTGGGGTCAATAACTTTGTAATCGTCGCGGGCGAGTTTATTTAGCACCTCGCGTTGGGGGAGCAGGATCCGTCTCATCGCCAGCAAAACACGCTTTAACCCAAACAGCCTTTCGAGAGTCCGAGGCGATGGTCGGTCAAAGATCTGATCCTCGATCTGGTCGATGGCTGCATCAATTTTTTCAACAACAGGCATATAGCCTGCCACGAGATTGTCCGCGATTCTATAAAGAAGATGGTCAGCTCCAGCCTGCAAGTTGCGTTCATCGCGGTGACAAACATCCCAAGTCTCATCCACAGCAGAGACCGGATAATCGTGGTGAGTAACTACATAATTTTTCCCCAGGAAAATATCCAATTCATCTACTTCGGTATTCCATGCCTCTCCGTTCTCTTCAGCGTTCATATAATTGAGCACGATATAGAGATAATCATCCCAGTCGTCAAGCTTGGGAACGTGAGTTTCCTGTAATGCGTCGTTAATTGCCAGGTAATGAAATTGGAAACCCTGCAAGATGGGGCGGCAGGTTTCAGGGGGCTCACTAACAAAATCCACCCACAAAAGTCCCTGCTGGTTTTGTATTAGTTCAGGAAATTCTTGGGGAGGAATATCTTTTCGGATTGGTTGCCCAGGAACATAGTAAAGTGAATGGATCATAACCACCTTAAATTAGGAATTTTTATTCAGAATTACTTTTATTGAAGTTTTATTCAATATTTTTGAATTATCTGGAAATGCACTTAATAAAATTGATAAATGCCTTGACAAAATAAAGATTTTGCCTATAATATTTTTAGAAATTGACCACACCCATAAAGTTTGGTCACCTAAAGTAATTAATAATTTGATTATAAGCCTTCTCAGGCTTGTATGATTGATTTTCAGGAGATTTTTTATGTACGCTGCACCGACACGTTGTCCAGTTTGTCGCTCAGAATTGACCGTCACCCGTTTGCATTGCCCAGCCTGTGACACCTCCATTGAAGGGCAATTTACCGGTGGTCCGTTCGCTCATTTGACCGCGGAACACCTGGATTTTATTGTGACCTTCGTCCGATGCGAGGGCAAGATCAATCGTATGGAACAGGAACTCGATCTTTCCTACCCGACAATTCGGAACCGTTTGCATGAAGTGATTCGTGCCCTTGGCTTTGAGCCCGGCAAAGACGAAGTCATGGAAATCAGTCCTGAAAGACGCAGCACTGTTTTAGAAGATTTGGAGTTGGGAAAGATCTCAGCCGATGAAGCCATGCGCTTGCTACGTGGTGAAGAGGAGTAGAAAATGTCCAAGATCATTTCTGCTGGAAAGACTCCAAAAATTAAAATCGATTCCATCGATGGCGATCTCAGCGTCGTGGGTTGGGATGGTGAGGACGTTCTGATTAAGACTGATGAAGATGAACTTTCCCTGAAGCAAAACGGTGAGGAGATCCTTTTTTCCTGTACTGACGATGTTTCCCTTCGTATTCCTAAAGATTCATCCCTTTCCATTCAGAGGATCGGTGGCGACGCGGCTCTGCGCGGCGTGACGGGAAATGTTGAGATCAAGGAAATTGATAACGATCTTTCCATCCGCGACGTGGGTTCAATCTCGATTGGCAGCGTTGCATCTGACTTCAGCCTACGTGGCGCAAAAGGGAATCTCTACATAAAGAATGTCGGTGGAGATGTTTCCATTCGTGATGTGGAAGGAAATGTCACGCTTGAATCGGTGGCGGATGATCTTGCGTTACGCGGGGCACGCGGCAATATCAAGGTCAATGTTGGCGAAGATGTCGTTGTATATCTTGAGCCAAAAGTGGATGGCGCCTATTCCATTACAGCCGGCGATGATATTTTGCTGGTCTTAAAACCCAACGCCAATGTGACATTGACCATGAATGGCGATGAGATCGATGTGGATTGGCCCGGCGTTGAAAATCAGGGAGATATTACAGAACGAGTTCTTGTATTGGGTGATGGTTCTGCAAAGATTATGTTGAGCGCCGGTGGCGATATCCGCGTGACCAATGACGCGAATGCAGGAAACTCCGCTGAGGAATTTGGGAATTTCGCTGGGATGAATTTTGACTGGTCGGGCTTTGGCGAACGGATCTCTCGCCAAGTGGAGCAAGCGACTTCCCGTGCAGCAAAACGCGCTGAAGAAGCTGCCCGCCGCGTGGAACGACATGCTGAGCGCCATGCCCGTCGCTGGAGAGGAAACGTGAGCACTGGTCCTTGGAACTGGGATTTCAATGCACAGAATGTTCCTACACCTCCTTCTCCTGCCTCTGAGCCTGTGGCAGAGGAAGAGCGGATGGCAATTTTGAAGATGTTGGCAGAAAAGAAAATTACTGCAGAGCAGGCAGAACAGTTGCTTAATGCTTTGGAAGGAGGCAAGTAATGTCCTCTGAAGAACGCAAGAAGATTTTGCAAATGGTGCAAGATGGCAAGATTTCTGCCGAGCAAGCCGCGAGTTTGATGCGCGCAATGGACGCTGACGCGGATACTGCAGAGGCTGAGGTCGAATTCGTTGAAGCGGGAGCAGGCTCCGGCTATGAAAGAGATGAGGTTGCTGAATTTGAAGAGGTGAAGTCGCGGGCGCGTCGCTTTGCGATGATCCCATTATGGATTGGTGTCTTCATCGCCGTGTTGAGCGCATGGGGAATCTATTCTGTTCAGCAGAGTGCGGGCGTAAATTTCTGGTTCTTTTGTTTATTGGTTCCGTTATTGTTTGGCGTGTTATTAATCGCGCTTGGGGCGGGTGGAGAAAGTTC
>DASWEH010000408.1:0-4103 GCA_036394895.1 Anaerolineales bacterium | reverse complement strand
AGGCATTATCTACGAGCTGGGTAACGCCATATAACCACTTTGCCTGGTTGCTCGGGCTGAGCGCCCAAAAATGCTGGAGCGCGTATGGGGCAAGCCAATTGTCATCTGCCCTGCTTATAAAATCGAAGCGCAGCCGCCAGCAGCGTGATGGCAGGGTCTACGGCTCATACAAAACCTCCAGTTTTGGGATTTTTGTCTACCAGAGTCCTTCGGGTTAAACGAAAACCATAGCTTTACGAGCTATGGTTCACAAAATATAGCGGGTGCAGGACTTGAACCTGCGACCTTCGGGTTATGAGTCCAAATCCTGTTACCGCTGGAATTTGTGAAAAACTCGTTTTTTTTACATGGTTTTCGGATTTACAGTTCAAGATAACCCGAAGACCCGTCATTGACAAAAGTGAGTATAACAAAACCGCGAATCGTCGTCAATCTTTTGCATAAAATCTGATTGACTCCAATAGTCCGAAATCAAGACATGGAGCTTATTGGCACCTGCCTATTTCTTGGTTTTCTTCTTCTGAAAGTCTTCGATCTTTTTGTACAGAGACTTGACCGTTTCCTTTTCAAACAACTGGTCTCGGATCACCAGATAGTCTCCTTCGCCAATCTGCCTCGGCCGCCTCTGCACAGGCTACATGCAAGGCGTCAATTGCTCTTAAGCCATATCCTTCTAGTGTTTCTGCGTGCTCACGGATCGACGCATCCACACGTTGATAAGCTGTTGCTTGTTCCAAGCATCGCGCCATCCAATCCTGACGAAGTGAAAATGGATTTTTGCTATTCTCAAATTCCAGCACAGATGAATTGACGAGTGTTGCCTCACCGGCTTCGACCAGCTGCAAAATCAGCGCCACAGCGAGTGTCTCAAGCCAGATTCGTGGTTGCGTTTGTCCGTGAAATGCGTGTTGCGGCGGCAGTCAAATGGTATGAAAACAGCGTTATCTCGCAGGGCAAAGCTGCTGAAATCGCAGGTCTTTCTCGCGCTGAGTTCATAAATGCATTGAACCAATTCAAAGTTTCACCTTTCCAATACAGCGTCGGTGAAGTCGTCGAAGAAGTTACTCGTCGCTGAAAGATGGGTAATCAACGCATCGCCTATTATTGCTTTGGCGCGGCTTGGGCAGTGGCCGTGGTCATACAGCGATGATATCCTCAGATACTCTCGTTCCTCATGTTTCGGATGCGAATGCCAGTGCCTGTTCCAGAGTCATCGCTCTGCCTTTTTTCTGCGCCGCGGATAAATCCACTTCACCCAGCGCCGAGCGGAGGAACTCCTGATTCGCTTCTACTTCGACGCGGTCGGCGGGCCACCATGCGCCACCCGTCACCTTCAAGACGGTCTCTGCCGCGCTGAGCATGACCGCGCCCCATTGAGCCTCTCCCTGTCGCGCCTTCAAACCTGCCAGCCCAGCCATGCACTCCGCCATGCCGCGCCGATTCCCCAAGCGGCGGAACATCGTCAGGCCGCTCCTGAATTGGGACTCGGCGCGCTCATACTTGCCTTCGTGCTGGGCGATATATCCCAAACTGTGTACAAAACGCGCCCTGTCACCTTTATCGCCCGAGTCGGGAAGCAATGTTTCGCACTCTTCATAGTATTTTCGCGCTACCTCATATTGTCCTTGTGTGCGCGCTACCTCGCCGAGATTGTTGAGTGCAAATGCGATTAGCCAGTTTTCATTAATGTCGCGAGCTTTGCCTAATGCCTCTTCGTGATACGCGCGTGCCGGTTCGGTATGTCCCAGTCCGAGTTCGGCATTGCCCAAGTGCACCAGTGCGAGGCCATGGAAGTAATCAATACCTGCCTGCTTGAAGAATTGCGCAGCCTGCTGTAACAATGGCTGCGCGTCGCCGTCCCTGCCCATGTTGATAAAGGCGATCCCGTTCGACATCTGTGATCCCGCCACCATACGGTCGTCTTCGAGCTGCTGCTCGATGGCGAGAGTTTCCTGCAACTTTCCCAGCGCGGTTTCCTGTTGTCCCTGCCAGAGCGCCATCATGCCGCTGGAAGCGAGAGCCAGAGCGCGCATCGGCGGGATGTTTTGGACATCGGGCACCGCCAAAAACTTTTCAGCCCATTGCTGACCTTCCGTAAAATACCCACGCCGATACCAGAACCAGAACAGCAGGTAGATGACCCCTACACCGAGCTGGATCCCCTGAGGTGTGGCGAGACTCCAATTGAGCGTAGCGCGAATGTTATCCAGTTCCTGCTCGAACCAGGTCAACCATTGCTGGGAATTTGGCGAATAGATCTCCTGCCCAGCCTGGTTAAGAATGATGTTCCCAAAGTATTGGGCATGGTTTGCCTGCAGGGCTGGCGTTTCCCCGCTCTCGGCAAGCCGTTCCACCGCGTAGGCACGGAGGATTTCCAGCATGGAGAAGCGCGGTTCGCCGTAGGGAGTTTCCTCCTGCCGCAGGAGGCTGTTATCCACCAGGGTGGTCAGACCTTCGAGGAGGTCGAATTTATTTTCTGTATTACAAACGGTTTCGGCGGCTTCAATCGTGAAGCCACCCACGAACACGCTCAGGCGCGCGTATAACTCTTTCTCACGCTCGTTCAGCAGGCTGTAACTCCACTCGAGGGTATTACGAAGAGTTTGATGACGTGACGGCAGGTCGCGCGCACCGCCTGTCAGTAATTTGAGTTTGTCATCCAAACGCGTCAGGATCGCCTGCGGTTGTAGAAGTTTGACGCGCGCAGCGGCAAGTTCGAGGGCAAGTGGCAGCCCATCGAGACGGCGGCAAATTTCGGCTACGGCGGAAGCGTTGTCCGCCTTCAATGCAAAGTTGGGATGAACTGCCTGCGCGCGTCCAACGAACAGGATGATTGATTCGTTTTCCATGAGATTTTCCAACGCTGATTCATTTTCTGCCTGCGGCAGTTCCAGCGGCGGGACCAGGTATCCGCGTTCGCCATACAAGTTGAGCGCGATGCGACTGCTGGTGATGACCTTCAATTGCGGCGCGGCGGCCAGCAGTTCAGCGACCACAGGTGCGGCTGAGACCAGTTGCTCAAAGTTATCCAATACCAACAACATGCGTTTGTCGCGCAGATAATCCTTGACGTTCTCAAGCAAGGGACGTCCGCCTTCACGAACTTCGAGTTGTTGGGCAACGCGCGAGATCAACTGATTGGCATCTGTATCGTCAGCCAGGGGGACGAAATAGACACCGTTGGGGAATTGGTCGAGCATCTCCTGTGCGACTTGTAAGCTCAAACGAGTCTTCCCGGTGCCGCCGGGTCCCAGCAGAGTGACCAGATGCGTATCGGTGCGTTGCAGCAATTCTTTGATCGCAGCGATCTGCGTTGCGCGCCCGATGAACGGAGTCGGTTGAGCGGGAAGATTATGTTTTGGTTGCTTTGTCTTTGACATGCCTTGTGATTCTTCCTGGCTTCGATGTTCATCGTAGAGCAGTTCAACAGTTGTCGGCTGAGGCAGGTGGAACGATGCAGCATAACGTCTGAGATTGGCCGCGGCATAGATCAACCCGGCAAGACGTCCTTCATTGGGTTGACCGGCTTTGTGACAATATGCCAATCCTGCAGCAACCCCGGCCAGCCAGTATTGTCCCCATAGATCATCATGTAGACTGGGATGATTTGCTTCCACCCACGCCGCAAATGCACCTCGAGCAGACCCGATCACTTCACTCACACCGGACATCTCAATCGGCACCTTGTGAGGGTCCGGCATATCCGCCACGGCTAACAATGTGAGAAAGTTGACACACTTCGCAAAAGAGACTTGCAACATGGCATGCATCAGGTAAGACATTTCCAAATAGCGCTGGTCATACAACAGTGGCATGTCTTCTTTGAACAGCGCAAAATCGATCAGATAATAGCCCTCAAGCGATTCTTTATCGTCCGCAAATTTAACCAGGATGTTATTGGTGTTCAAGTCACCGTGGATGAATCCGGTCGCCACATCAATTGCGCGCGCCTTTCCCCATGCTTCAGGCTTGCGTGCATAAAGCAATGGATTTGGGAAAACGCGTCCATTGATGAGCAAGCCTGCGACATCTGGATTCACTCCGCGGGTCTCCTGCAGAAAACGTTCTGTGTTGCCGCCAGCATCCAGCCGAAAGCCGAGCCA
>DASWEH010000407.1:0-5050 GCA_036394895.1 Anaerolineales bacterium | reverse complement strand
ATGCAGGCCCAGTATACTGCCAGTCACATAAACATCAATCCTACAGCGCTGTCCGGCCAGGATTAGGCCATTGGTCAGAGAAATGGAAGTTGCTCCCGTCGGAGCAGTGAACACCAGCGGCGGTGTGGCTCCACAATCGGTGATGGATGGAGGTGTGGAATTGCTCACCGTCACACCTGCGGGCAAGTTGTCTGTGAACGCAAAATTCGTTAGGTCTGTATCGTTCGGCGCGTAAAAGTCTATTCTTAATCTCGAGTTACCGCCTGCCTCGATCGTCGAGGGTGAAAATGATTTGATACCTGCCACCTCAGTACTCGTGACAACGACATTGGCATTTGCCGAGCGCAGATTACCGATGCCCTGATCTGTTGTTAACCCACCGGCCGGGATTGTGTTCCTGAGAGTTCCAGAGGATGTGCCTGAAGGAACTCCAACCTCAACGGATATACTACAGGTTCCCGGGTTGGTTGGATTTCCGGGTGGAATGGTCCCTCCGGTCAAATTGATCGTATTCGTTGTTGTGGAGACTGTGCCCCCGCATGAATTCCCGGTGACGTTGACAACAGTCAATGGGGCAGGCAAAGGATCTGTAAAACTTACACCCGTATAAGGAGAGCTCGTCGGATTTTGCAGAGTGATTGTCAATGTGGTGGTTCCACCTGCTGGAAGAGTACCAGGTGAAAACCGTTTCGATACCCCTATCTCTTGAACATTCAATCGAGTTAGTGCTTCGGTCACGTTTGTAAGACCTTGCTGAGTTTGGAGTGTATTGGCGGGGATGCTATTAGTATAGGCTCCCTGTACATTCGACGTGACATTGACGGTGATAGTGCACGTTGAATTTGGTGCAATCGTGCCATTATTCAACGTCACTGAAGTTCCACCACTGGCTGCCGTCAGCGAGGCAGCAGGGCCGCAGCCACTCAACGTTGGGGAAACCGGATTGGCAAGGAAAACATTGGCTGGCAGATTATCTGTCAATGAGGCTTGTGTTAACGTTGTATTGGGATCATTATTGCTGATCACAATGGACAATCGGCTGATTTCTCCGGTCCATATTGTGCTGGCACTGAAGCTTTTGCGGACCGAAGGCGGCAGAACACCTCCAACGTGCAGGGTAGCGCTGGCGGGGCTGGTATTGGTAATGCTCCCGCCGCCTCCTGAAGCTGATAACTCGCCCTCCGGAATTGTATTAATGAGGTTTCCGACGGCTGTTGAAGTCACATTAATGGTTACGGTGCACGACCCGGGTGTTGACCCGATTTGAGCAGGGACAGTCCCCCCACTTAATGATAATGTCGTTGAACCAGCAACCGCCGTCACGGATCCACCACAAGTATTGATCAAGCCAACCGGATTTGCAATCACAAGACCGGGCTGGACACCGATCAAATTATCCATCCAGGAGGCATTGGTCAATGGAAAGGCATTCGGGTTGAAGATAGAGACATGCAGGCGAGCTGTACCGCCAGCCGGGATGGAGATAGGCGAAAAACTCTTGTTCATTTCAGCGGGGAAGGTTAGACCTTGAGCATAGACATCCGGTGCCGGGGCAATGAGAATGGAAACAATCAATATCCCCGCCAGGAAAGGTGCTATTGATTTTCGCATATTGCTCTTCTCCAAATCGAGTGACCGATTTTAAACAAACGAAACCGACACTACGCGGTCGGTTTCGCTATTGTGCTCACCACTGCCCTTTCCGGTTTCCGGGACAGCGACCAAACCAGGCTGTGGATCAACGCACCCGCAATAAGTTTAACGAAATTTAAGATGATTTTATATGCGATTTTGCATATGTCAAGTCGGATTCTAATCTTTTCTGGAATTCTCTTATTGGTTACCCGCAGTAAGGCAGTGATAAAATTGTCATGGATCCCATGATGCTTCCAGATTTCCGTGTCCGGCAACGCGATTACCTGCTCGAAATCTCACGCGCTCTTACTCAGGAGCTCGACCTCGAGAAACTGCTGGCGCGCATTTTGCGGATCGCTATCGAAATGCTCGCAGGGCAGGCAGGCATTATCGCCCTGAAAGAGGATGGCTGGCGCGTCGCAGCCGCGCATGGCATTGCGGCGGCGTTTCTAAGTTATCTCACCCCTTTGTTGGCTGAAGAAAACGTCCGTGAATTAAACGTCAATGAACTCAACCGCATGTTGAAGGAACTCACTTACACGGCCAGCATGGGACTGCTCAATGGCACTGCCCTGCCTCTCGCCGCACATGGACAGGTCATTGGCGTCATCTTCATCTTCCGCAATTACACAGAACTGTTTACACCCAATGATCGCGTATTGCTGCAATCCTTCGCCGATCAGGCGGCCATCGCAGTTTATAACGCGCGCCTGTATGGGCAAGTCTCCTACGAAAAGCAGCGGCTCGACGCTCTACTCGATTCGGCAGCCGATGGAATCCTTATTCTCAATGCAGACCACACTATCGAACGCTGTAACCTCGCCTTCCAAAAACTTTACGGCGAGCCACGCGACCAGATCGTGGGTAAGGACCACGCAGAGATCATCCGCTGGGCGCGCAACCCGCAGGACAGAACACTCAATGAGGCGGAAGCAGATGGATGGCCCCTGACTCCCAACGCCACGCTTTATGTCGAGGGAGATTTGGAACGCCCGCTCCCCCCTCCTCTCCCTGTTGGAATAACTTATGCCCCTCTTCTTTCGGAGGATGGCAAATTGCGCAACATTATTGCCTCGATACGCGACATCACCCACTTTCGTACGGCGGATGAAATCAAATCAACGTTCATTTCCATTGTGAGTCATGAATTGCGCACACCGGTCACGCTGATCAAGGGATACGCCTCCACGCTACGGCGGGATGACGCGAAATGGGATAAGAACACCATCAGCGAATCTCTCGCAGTGATAGAAGAAGAAGCTGACCGCCTCAGCAAAATGATCGATGATCTGTTAGATGCCTCGCGCTTGCAAGCCGGTGGATTGAACCTCAATCGCGGCGATGTTTCACTTCCCATCCTTGCAAAGAGAGTTGCTGAAAAATTCAGCCCACAAACCAATCAACATACGATTGTTGCCGAGTTCCCGGAAAGTTTTCCCGTGATTCTCGCCGACGAAACACGGATTGAACAGGTGGTTATCAATCTGCTTTCCAATGCGCTCAAATACGCGCCAAAAGGTGAGATCAAAATCAGCGGAGCCGTGCGGCCCGAGCAGGTCATTATCTGTGTTAGCGATGAAGGTCCAGGCATTGAAGCTCAAGACATGCCTCACATTTTTGATCGGTTCTATCGTTCGACCCAAGCAGTCAAGCAAACAAAAGGTGCAGGACTGGGACTCTATCTAGCGCGTGCGATCGTCGAAGCGCATGGAGGCCGCATTTGGGTAGACCCGAAACCTGATTCCGGTGCACGGATCTGTTTCTCGCTGCCGCACTGATATCAAAAAAGACCTGACAGGCTTTTTGATAAAAAAATCAGGTCTGAAGTATCAGAATGGTAAAATGAATGAAACGAGCAACTCTGCGTGAGTTTGAAGGATTTATCACTACAATAATACGGAAAAGGATATGCCAAACACAGTTCCCCTGCGAAGCAAACTGAATAAAAAATTCACATGGAACGCTGAAAGTGTTTTCCCGTCTGATGAGGCTTGGGAAAAGGAAGTCCAGCAGATCCTCGAGGATATTTCCACAGTGAAACAATATCAGGGACGGCTTGCTGAAAACCCATCTGTGTTAGTAGAGGCGTTGGAAGCAGCGTACAAATTGATCTCGCGCGTCCAGACCGCGGTCATGTACGCAGGTTTTTCCTATGCAGTGGATACAACCAATCAGCACGCTGCAGGGATGCGAAGCAAAGGTCAGGGAATGTATGGTCAGGTTCTTTCGGCCGTGTCCTTTTTACAGCCAGAGATTCTAGCTATTGGAAATGAGGAATTGGAAGAGTGGAGGAGTCAAAACGAGCAATTGGCGTTATATCGTCACAGTTTTGATGATCTCTTTCGCAAGCAGGCACATGTGCGTTCCGCGGAAGTGGAAGAGCTATTGGGATTGGTCAGTGATCCATTACAGGGCGCATCCAATTCCAGCAGCATGTTGACGAATGCGGATTTCAAATTCAAGCCTGCCAAAGATAGTAAAGGCAATACGCTTGATCTCACCCAGGGAACGTACCACAACATTCTGCACAATCCTGATCGCAAAGCGCGTCGCACAGACTTTGAAAATTACATGGATAAATATATTGAATACAAGAATACACTGGCAAGCAATCTGGCTCATTCGATTAAAGCCAATGTGTTCTACATGCGCGCCCGTAAACACGAGTCTACGCTCTCCGCCTCATTGTTTGATTTGAACGTTCCTACCGATGTTTTCCATAATTTAATCAACACCTTCAAGAAGAACTTGCCGGTTTGGCATCGTTACTTTGAGATTCGCCGCAAAGCGCTTCGACTCAAGAAACTTTCCTATCATGATATGTGGGCTCCCATCGGAAAGAAAAAAGTGAAGGTGCCCTTTGAAAGAGGTGTGGAACTGATTTGCGAGAGTCTCGCACCGCTGGGTAAGGAATATGTGGAAACGGTCCGCAGAGGTTGTTTACAGGATCGCTGGGTGGATGTCTACCCAAACCAGGGAAAAATGGAGGGCGCGTTTTCGTATGGAACGCAAGGGACGCATCCGTTCATTAATATGAGCTACACCGATGAAGTGACCAGCATGAGCACGCTTGCCCATGAGCTGGGTCATTCGATGCATTCCTATCTCACCTGGAAGAATCAGCCGTTTGTTTACACGGATTATTCCTTGTTCGTTGCAGAAGTGGCGTCCAACTTCCACCAGGCAATGATGCGCGGGCATTTGTTGAATACAATCAAAGATAAGAACTTCCAGATCGCGTTAATCGAGGAAGCGGTGGGTGGGAATTTCTTCCGTTATTTCTTCCAGATGCCCACTCTGGCGCGCTTCGAGCTGGAAACGCATCAACGCGCCGAACGCGGCGATCCGCTCACTGCCGATTCGATGATCGACCTGATGGCCGATCTGTTCGCCGAAGGATTTGGCCCCAACTTCG
>DASWEH010000406.1:0-13464 GCA_036394895.1 Anaerolineales bacterium | reverse complement strand
GCTGGTGGGTAGGGATCTGGAACACTTATCACAGCGTTGATTGGCCTGTGAACGTGCAGTTTTTCGGCGTCCATTTCAAACCGGGCGGAGCCTACCCATTCTTACAGCTTCCCCTCTCTGAAATGAATAGTCAGGTCGTGCCCCTGGATGCAATTTGGGGACAGGCGGCTGGCGAAATCCGTGAACGGTTAAAGGCTGCGCCGACCGTCCAGGCGGGATTTGCCCTGTTAGAACGGCTATTGATGGCTCGATTCTGTGAAGCACCATACGGTCTAAATATTGTGCAACAAGCCGTCCTGGAGATCGCTCAACATCATGGGGCAGTGTCCATTCGAGCGCTGAGCAATCGGATTGGCTTCAGCCAGAATCACCTGGGCAACCAGTTCAAACGATTCGTCGGCATCCCACCCAAAGAAGTGGCGCGTTTCTACCGGTTTGCGCACGCCCTTCGCTCGCTTGACTCAATGCAGTCCGTCGATTTGACGCGCGTCGCTCATCAAACCCAGTTCTATGATCAATCGCACTTCAATAAGGATTTTGTCGCGTTTACCGGATATAGCCCAACGGAGTACATACAATTACGCCGTCGTGTGGAGGCTGAAAACCCGGAACATGCCCGCGTCCTCAGCAACCTGCCGATTGATTGAATTTTTACAAGCCAGCGTTTTCCTCCTCGTATAAGATACAGATAGTGGCTGATCTGCCTTCTGATGATTCAGAAGATATTGGATTTCGCCATAGATCTAACTTACAGAGTGCCGCATAACAAAGTAGACCTAAAGTTTAAGTTTTGGCTTACAAAACAATTGAACAAGTTTACTTACGCATATTATGCGTGAAATAAGCGGCAGAGAGGAGAAATAACCATGTCAGATGATAACGTGCAAGCACAGTCGGGACCTAAGCCTGATCCCGCGCTCAAACGCCTGGAAAAGTTCATTGGTATCTGGGATATGAAAGGTCGTACGCTCAACTCTAAGGAAGACAACGTAGTCGGACGGGCCACGTTTGAGTGGCTGCCTGGTGGATTCTTCCTGCAACAGCGCATCGAGCTTAACTTTATGGGCATGGAACTGCGGAGCGTGGAGCTTATCCGCTATGATTCGGAGACTCAGACATTTCCTTCCCTCGTCTATTCCAACATGTCGCCCATACCGCTCCCATACAAATGGGATGTTAAAGATGATACTCTAACGATCTCCGTTGCCTATGGTCCTCTAGATGCAACCTTTACAGGTAAGTTTAGCAAGGACGGCAGGAGCTTCTCGGGTGGCTGGCGACCAAATCCGGGCGCAGATGAGACGATCAACGTGCCTTACGACATTGAGGGTACCCGGGCAGTGTAGATACGCTACTACACGGATCAGTTGAGGGCAGCAGGTTTTCGAAGGGAATATAGGTTTGCTAGCATAACGGGTTCAGCTGGACGTTCGTTAGCCTGAGTGTACCCTGTCACTCATTTTCGATCTATTCGTACAATAAAAAAGAGGAAAAGTTATCATGAAACAGAAGGATAACCCCCAAGCCTCACAGCAATCACTCAAGTCAAATATTTCTGCATTGGGACGGCTCGTCGTCTCAGATGCGAACCCTCGTTATTTCACAATCGCATCTCACGAAGCATCTGCTCAAAAAGCGATATATCTGACTGGCTCGCACATCTGGAATAACTTCCACGACGGCATGGGACCCGGTCCCGAATGTGCCGAAATCTCAGAGGTGGTTGATTTCGATGCATATCTCAACTTTCTCAAGGAACACGGCCACAACTTTATCCGACTCTGGCGCTGGGAGCAGTTCAAGTCCCAGGCGGCGGGAGGCAGCTTTCATTTGTGTATGACGCCTCAGCCCTGGCCGCGGACAAGCGCCAGGACTGCAAAGGATGGCAAGCCGAAGTTCGATCTCGACTCGTTCGACCCGGTTTACTTCGAACGGTTGCGTGAGCGCATCATCGCCGCGGGAGAGCGAGGCATCTACGTCGCGGTCATGTTCTTCGATGGTTGGGCGATCCATCTCAGTCCTGCGCCAGACAATATTGAGGGACATCCGTTTTTCGGCGCGAACAATATCAATGACGTCTCAATCAAATCGATCCTGGATTACCAGGTGCTCCCGCTCGATCCGCGCGTCCAGGAACTTCAGGAGAAATATATTCATAAAGTCATCGATACTCTTCATGATCTGCCAAACGTTCTTTGGGAAGTCGCGAATGAATCATCCGGCGGCGGGACCGTTGACCAGAATTTTGCGCAGATGATGGGATTTTCCGAAGTACCAGATTGGGGTGACTCCACTGAGTGGCAGTACTGGGTGATCGATGTTGTCAAGAAGTACGAGCAGGAGATGGGCTATGATATTCATCCGATCGGGATGACCATGCAGTTCCCGGTCATAGACCAGACCAGGGTCAATGACCCGCTGTTCAACAGCGCCGCGGATTGGATCTCGCCCGGCTACGACGATGAGATCTTCACCGAGGGACGCCACCCAATGGCGCCCGATAGTCCTCCCTCTCACTGGTATGATAACCCACCTGCGGGTGATGGCAGTAAGGTCGTGATCACAGATACCGACCACTACGCGCCGGGGAAAGGCGACGCACTCTGGGCTTGGAAGTCTTTCGTGCGTGGCCACCATCCCATCCTCATGGACTTCGGCATCATCATGGGCGTGAATCCGCCTGACCCCTCCGCAGGAAGCCCAGGTGTTCCGTCTTATGATTTTTATGAAGCGGCACGCTATGCGATGGGGGATACACTGCGTTACGCAGAGAAGATGAACCTCATCGAGATGGAACCGCACGGTGACCTGACTTCGACTGGTTTAGCGCTGGCGAACCCCGGGAAAGAATATCTGGTGCTCCAGCCGAATGACACCAGTGATCCGTTCACCGTGATGTTGGAGTCTGGCACTTATACAGTCGAATGGTTCAGCGTCAATGGTCGCGAAACAAAGAGCGCCGAGAATGTGACTGTAGAGCGAAATGGGAATACCAGCTTCAACGCCCCATTCTCAGAAGCCGGTCCGGCTGTTCTCTATCTAAAGCAAGTGAAACGTGGGAGTGCCTAACATCAGAAACGCCATGTCATTCTGAGTGAGTGGCGCTCAGGGTGACATATCTGGTTTGTCCTCGAAATTAGGCACTCCTGAAACGTTGAATGTCTACTGTTTAAAAGAAATGGATTAGACTTGGAGGTATGGCGAAAAAAGTAAGAGCAAAGAAAACCACAAATTTAGAAGTAGAAGAGTCGCGCGTCACCTCCCTTGAGCTGTTTTTTGATCTGGTCTTTGTATTTACTTTGACTCAATTAACGGCTTTGCTGTCCAATTCTCTGTCCTGGGAAAGTTTGCTGCAAGCCTTCCTGATCTTTATCGTGCTGTTTTGGATGTATGGCGGATACGTCTGGTTGACCAACAGCGTTCCGCCTGTGACAGCCGATCGCCAGCTTCTACTCATCGCCGGGATGTCAGCTTTTCTGGTGTGTGCTCTGGCGATCCCCAGCGCGTTTCAAGATACAGATCTGGCATTCGGCATCGGGTATTTGATTGTGATCCTCGTTCACGGATTTATGTATGTGCGCGCGGTGGGCCGCAAAGCTGCCCGCTTCGTACCGATGAACTTCCTGGCGGCGGGCGCCATCATAGCTGCTGGTTTTGCCAATGGGGCTACTCGCTATTGGATGTGGATTCTGGCGATCGCCTTGCACGTGATCACTTCTTTTCTGGGAACAGGCTTGAGGTTTGAGTTACGTGTCAGTCATTTTGTCGAGCGGCATGGGCTATTGCTTCTGGTTGCGCTTGGTGAATCGATCGTTGCGATTGGGGCTGGCGGGCTCGAGTTGACTGTACGCTTCACCCTGGCCGCGGTCTTGGGACTGATCCTTACCGCGGCTCTGTGGTGGATCTATTTTGCCCGCGACGAAGAAGTTGCGCGTGAGACCATGCTCGCTCGCCCGAACCCAGAACAGCTTCGGCAGGCGCTGGGCGCTTTTTCTATGCGTTTATCCCCATGCTCTTTGGCATCATCCTGCTGGCGACTGGAATTAAATCATCGATGGAGCATCTTGGGTCCAGACTTGATACTGCCCATGCCTTCACATTTGGTGGAGGTGTTGGACTGTATTTGATCGGCACAACGATCTTTCGAAGGGCCTCGGGAATCCCTGCAGTGACCTACCGGTATGTTGCCGCGGGCCTTGTGCTTCTCACTGGCTTCCTTGGAAACAATTTTTACGCGGGACTCCAATTCGTAGGTTTAATCCTGATTCTCATTGTATTAGTTCTAGCCGAGTCTGATTGGTCTTTTGTGAGGCAATCCTAATCACGATGCTCATCTTTATTTGTAACAAGCAAACGAAAATATTTGTCTATGAGCTCTATAAAATTTAACATTCTTCCTGCTCCAGGAATCCTCCGCAGCGAAGTTGAGTGTATTCGGGTAATAGCACACAGACGTGAAGAGGCAGTAGCCATAAAGGTATTTCCAAATGGGTTGCCTGGAATTGTGTTTCAACATGACAACGGGCATTCTGCTCTTGAAAATATCATTACCCCTTCGCACACTTCCCAAGTTCCGACCTTATTTCTCTACGGACCCGGGATCGAGCCCAGTATCATGAATTTCAAAAAAGGCTCCTATGCTTCGATTCAAGTGGTTTTCAAGCCACAGGCTCTTAATACTCTCCTAGGGTTAAACGCCTCGGCGCTCACGAACGGATTTGCCGAACTTAATGAGTTTTCCACCGAAGATCTCAATCTCCAACTCATGGAGGCAGGCAATGAGCAAAAGCGGGTTGCTTTGCTCACGGACTTCTTATTCGCAAAGCTCAAACAATCGAAAGCGAGAGATCCATTAGTAGAAGAGAGCCTGCATCTAATCCATCAAAATATCACCTTTATCGATGTCAAGCACTTGCTCAAGCGCTTGGCGATCTCAGAAAGGCAGTTTGAAAGGAGATTTAGCCAAACGGTGGGCATTGCGCCGCAAGCTTATATTCGAGTGAAGCGGTTTAATGAAGCGATCAGACTGATGAAAACGCGGCAATACGCAAAGTTGACGGATATCGCCTATGCCTTGAATTTCCATGATCAGTCTCACTTTATTCGGGATGCCAAAGCCTTTTCCGGTCTGACTCCTAAAAGTATTTCGCAAAAAGTGGAGAATTTCCAAGACCAGAGCGGACTCTCTTACATCTAAGATGGCGGTTTTTTACAATTCTTAGCGGGGTCTCAGAGCTATACTCCCACTCAATTAGATCACGAATAGGAGATCGAGATGAGTAAGATTATTGTGTTCAACAGTTTGACGCTGGATGGGGTCATGCAGGCGCCCGCGCGCCCCGACGAAGATGTACGCGGAGACTTTCCATACGGCGGCTGGGCAACGCCTTATTCTGATCCAGAAATGGGCAGAGCGGCTGCAGAAAGCGGAGCCACCGCAGGAGGCTTATTGCTCGGGAGACGAACCTATGAGGATTTCTATCAAATTTGGCCCAACCGGACCGACAATCCCTATACGGAAGTACTCAACAACTCACAGAAATATGTTGCCTCAAAAACATTGAAGGAGCCGCTTCCCTGGATGAACTCGACCCTGCTCAAGGGCAACGTGCCAGAAGCAGTTGCAGCACTCAAGGCACAGCAAGATAAAGATCTGGTGATCTTGGGTAGCGGAGAATTGATACAGACCCTCATGCAGCACCAGCTCATCGACCAATATGTACTGTTGATCCACCCACTGGTCTTGGGAACAGGGCAACGGCTCTTCCGAGAAGGGTGCCCATTTTCCACTCTGCGGCTTGTCGATACGAAGACCACACCTAAGGGTGTCATCATCGCTACGTACCAGTCTGCGGAATCCAGCTGATTCATGTCGCTGTGATGGCGTGCGGGAAGCAGTCTCCTGATTAAATGGGAGTTGCTTCCCGAAGCCTCGCAACGATATGTTCAAGAGTAGGTCTAAGCAAAGACACCATCAAATTGCATATTGTATAACCGCGCGTAGGTACCATCCAATGCCAGTAATTCTTCGTGGGTACCCTGTTCCTCGATGCCGCGATCTGTTAATACAAGGATCCGTTTGGCGTTCCGAATGGTTGACAAACGATGGGCAATGACAAAGGTGGTACGATGTTGCGCCAAAGCCTCCAATGAATCCTGGACCACTTTTTCACTTTCATTATCCAAAGAACTGGTGGCTTCATCAAAGATCAGCACAGGTGGATTCTTCAGGAACACCCGTGCAATACTCAGCCTTTGTTTTTGTCCGCCCGATAATTTCACCCCGCGTTGACCGATATCGGTATCATATCCATCCGGCAGCGCCATAATGAAATTATGAGCGTTGGCTTTCTTTGCTGCTGCGATGACTTCCTCCCGGCTGGCATTCGGCTTTCCATACCGGATGTTATCGAAGCCATTTCCGGCAAATAGATAAACATCCTGTTGGACCACACCCACGTTCCTTCTTAGGGAACGCAAGGTAATGTCCTTGATGTTGATGCCATCCAGTAAAATTTCGCCTTCGCTGACCTCATAAAAACGCGGAATCAGGGAACACAGGGTGGTTTTGCCAACGCCGGACGATCCCACTAGGGCAATGTAATCTCCAGCATCTACCTTCAGCGAGATGTTTTTCAGGACGTGGGCATGGTCGTCACGATAGCGGAATCCGACATTTCTAAATTCGACGTCTCCCTGAACACCCTTGATTTCAATTGCATCAAGCGCGTCCTGGATCTCTGGCTCCACTTCGATGATTTCCATAAAGCGTTCGAAGCCGGTGACTCCTTCCTGGAACTGCTCGGTCATGTGGGTTAGTTTCTGGATAGGTTCGATGAAGTTGCTGATGTAGAGCAGGAAGGTGATCAGATCTGCCAGGTCGAGGTGCGCATTCACAATATTGATGCCACCATAGACGATCACAGTCACCGTAATGAGCTTTGTAATGGCATCCACTCCCTGCCAGATGAACGACTCGTTCCAGTAGATACTCTTCCTGCTTTCCAGAAAGCGGTTATTTTCAAACGCAAACTTTTCCTTTTCCACTTCCTCGTTCGTAAACGACTTCACGACGCGGATGCCGGCAAGTGTATCTTCCACCTGGGCGTTGACATCCCCAATGCGCTCCTTGCTTCGTTTAAACGCCACATTCAGTCTCTTTGTGAAGTAGAGCGAAAAGGCTGCCAGGATTGGCAGGAATAGAAAGACTGCCACGGTCAGCGGCATGTTGATATTGATCAACACAATGAATGCACCGATGAATTTGACCATGTAAATCAGGTAATCCTCAGGAGCGTGATGATAGAACTCTGCCAAGGAAAACAGATCATTCGTGATACGCGACATCAATTGACCGGTCCGCTGCTCGTCATAGAAACGGAACGACAACTTTTGGTAATGGTCGAACAACTCACGGCGCATGTCGCTTTCCATCATTGCCCCCATGGCGTGACCACGATAATCTACATAGAAATTGCAGACGATATGGATGGCGATGAGCACGAGCATCAAAGCGCCCACCGCATAGATTTGATTCAGTGCATTTGGCACTCCACCTTCCAGTACTGTTTTCATAATATAGCGGGTAAGTAAGGGAAACAGGAGTGTAATGCCAGCAACAAGAAAGGCGCTGATCATCACGGAAACAAACACGCCTAAATAGGGTTTGTAGTACGAGAAAAACTTTTTGGTGCGAGAAGACATAGCTCTACGATCTCCAATTGGTTGATTAACAAAAAAGCCGCGGGGAGCCGCGGGCAGGGGATGGGTTTCTTCCCAACAGCAGACGAGAGAAGAAACAAAAACCACGGGATGCTACGCAAAGCACACCCGTGGTTAGAAATTAAGTCAACTGGAAATCGAAATTACGATGCAGTCTACGGATGCACTCACATAACAGACACTATTCTGTTGAACTTGGTTGTCATGTGATTACACCTCTTTCGTAAGAATTTGATAGTCCTGGTTGAGGACTATCTATGTCCTAATTTACCGGAAGTGGTGGAGATTGTCAAGTGGGGTAGGCAAAGGTCGCATGGCTTTCTCAAGAACCGAAATTATGTCACTCTGAGGGAGCGTTCTTCCGCGACCGAAGAGTCCCGTTCCCTGTGGTAGAGATGCTTCGCTGCGCTCAGCATGACATACCCGGAATTTGTCGCCGTTCTTGAGAAAACCAGACAAAGGTCGTTGCCAGGACGCTGGTTGAGTAGCCCGAGTGATTTTCAAGGGCATACGCTGGCATCGCACGGCGTTCGGTGCAGTGCAGTGAGCAATCTCCCTCGAAACGGATTTCGCCTATCGACAGGTAATACCTGATTATCTGGAGATTGCTTCGTCGGGCAGAACAGCCTCCTCGCAATGACATGTTAGTTACGGGCGATACACAACTTTCCAAACGTGCACCGCGCCACTGGCGGCGCCAGTGGCGAGCAGCCCACCATCGGGGGAGAGCGCCATCATTCCGTTCCCGCCCGGAGGCGTGGCTTCGAACTGAGGTAGGTAATCGGAAGTGGTATAGACGCGCAGTGTCCCGTCCCGAGAGGCGGCGATCAAGGATGAACCATCCATAGAGAATGCGATGCTCTCTACCACATCCGGAAACCCTGTCAGCCGATTGATCAATCTTCCTGTAGACAGATCCCATAGCCAAACCCCTCCTTCTGTACATTCATCGTTCACCGTAGTCTGGCATGTCGCCGTTGCTACTGTGGAACTGTTGGGAGAGATGGCGGCCTCTGTGACTTGATGGGCATGGTTGAGCGTGAAGAGGGATGTGCCATCACTAGTCCTCCATACCTGAACATTGCGTGATGTCCCACCGCCGACCAGCCATCTGCCGTTGGGTGAATACGCCATAGCTGTAATATCCAGGTACTCAGGGAATTTCAGCAGAGGTGCCCAGGAACTCACGGAAAAGGTCCAGATCGTGGCATGCTGGATCTGTCCTTCCAACTCATCCACTCCGCCTACCGCTAAGGTCTGACCATCGGGCGAGAAGCTCACGCTGACCACTTCACCCGGCAAATCCAGCGACTTGAGAAGAGTTCCGTTGCGCCAATCCCAGATCTTAGCCGTCTTATCGCTTGAAACGGAGGCAAGCAACTGACCGTCGGGCGAAAACGCCACACCCCAAACGATGCCCTTGTGCGCATCCAATTTGCCGAGGGAATCTCCGTTCGCCACGTTCCATAAGTGAATGCCAAAGTCTTCGCGGTTGCCTCCCGCTGCGGCAAGGACCGTGCCGTCCGGTGTGAATGCTAGGCTGCGCACACCATCTCCCAGCTCAAAACTCTTGAAGATCTCGAGCATGGAAATCGTATCGGCGCGGATCGAGATAAGGGTGGGCGTCTCAAAAGCAATGAGCGCAGTTGGGGGAATGGCCGTCTCTGTGGCAGCGGATGGCGTGGATACCTGCGGAGTGTCCGCCAGAGAAGAAGGGGGTGTCGATAGAACTTTCACCGAAAAGCTGCAGGCGTCAAGCAATAGCGTGCTCAACACAAAAGGAATGGTCATTTTTAACCATAACCATTTACGTCGTTTCATTGCACTCTCCCTTTGCATAGACTGTTCATGCTTTGGAAAGAGCTATTATAAATCCTTTGCCCCATTTGCCTTTGTGCTCAGGCTGTCTACGCTGGAAGTGATCATCCAAGCATATCAAGGAATAAGAGTGCCGGATGGCATGCTATTTTTCCGTTCAACGGTTGAAGATAAAAAATATACCTTGGTACACAATCGCTGCCAGGCTACCAATAAAAATGGCGGGACCAAGTTTGATTTTTTGTGATGCAGCAACACCCTTAATAAGCAGAACAAAAAGCATAATCAAACCAATTGAATAAAGTGTCAAAAGGATAGTACGCCAAATCGTGGGTGAATTCAGCGCCACTTCGTACCAGCGTTGATCGAGAAGATCAATGGCTCCCAGAAAAGAATCAGTGAAGTCATGTAAGAGGGCAAACAGGGTGGCAATCGTGACTCCAAAGCCGAATACGCTTAGGGTGTCTTCAAAACTTCCTTTTCCTGAGAAGAGACGTCTCACTGCGCTCTAGTGAGGATACCCCATCAGGATTGCAGCGACCGCGCGGAGGTGTTGTACCTGAAGCAAGTGGGAGGCGTCCGGCTTTTGGATGGATTTGTACTTGCTCGCCTGCAGATTATCTTGTATGCTTGAATCACTCTATTTACCAACAGGATTAGATTGTTCAGCTGGCAAGCCAACAAGCGATTTATCGCTTGTCTCATAAATTACTAAACTTTTTGGTACAAATTACGAGTGAATATCACAAGTTCGGTTTAGTAAATTATGCGATACTCTGTAACACCAGCGACCCAGGAGATTGGAAACGAAAAGCTTCATCGTGGATCTATGGGCATCTATTTTTGCGATGTTGAGGCGGTTCTCCATCCTCTACTGGGTGAGGCGATTTCTCAGATCCAGAATTCCGAACTTCCCTTTCATCGACATGTGGGTTCTTGGAAATCTTCTTTTTGCCTTTTTTAGCGTCGCCGTTTCGGTTCCTGGCGATACTTCGTTATTACAAATTCTTTTATTATCATATGGTGCGATAAGGGTTTTTGAAACAATTGTGGATCAGATCAATGTGCTGCTGTTTGACGAGTATCGCGCCCGGCGTGCCGGACTTCCTTATGCAGTGGTTAGTTTTCGCCGAATCGTCATCCTGCTCCTGCATAGCTATTTTGAGATGATGCTATGGTTTGCGCTATTCTATCTACATTTTAATCAATCATTTGAAACGGGTTCGGCCACGCTCCAAAAGCCTTACCAAGCCATCGCCTATAGTTTCTATACATTGACAACCTTTGGCTATGCAGCTACAGCGCCCATTGATCAACTTGCGTATTTCCTAGTTTTTTGTGAGTCGATCATCGGTCTGTTTATGGCGCTGGTTATTTTGGCCCGTTTCCTGTCCTTGCTTCCTTCACCAGAAACTATGGATCAATGGGAGAAAAGATGATTTATAGTGTGAACCTCGCTTGAGATGGTTTAGATGTTTAACCGCGAAAACACAACTGCAACTGACCAGTTTGCGATCCATCCATCAGGCTTGTTCGTTTAGGAATGCTGTGAAATCCAATTCGCCTGGGGAGTGACCGTAATCCGTCAGGATCGCGGCGGCTTCGCTGCGATGATGCGTGCCATGGTTGACCACATGCAGCAGACAATGCCACAGCACTCGTTCCCGTTCCTCGCCTTCATCCGTGGTGTAGCGGATGATACTCGTCAGATCGGCGTCGGTGAGGTGGACGAGGTAATCTCGCATAGACAATTCTTCCTCCTTCCAGCGCTGTTCCAATGTGTCGAAGGTGGGAAAGCCCTCTTCCTGCATTGCATCGAAGTAGTCAAGGGTGTTGTGTTGCAATAACATGCGCCAGGCACACTCCGAGTCCAAAGTATGTCCTAATGTGCCGCGCAGACTGCCGAAACTGTGCGTAGTGGAGACGGTAAATTGCTGCGGGCTCACGTGGGTGCTGGCGGCTAAGATGCGGCGCGTTGCCCAATAGTTGTAGTCGTAAAGCGTGAGAATATCGCGAAGGTTCATTATTACTCCTTAAGGAAGAAGAAACAAACGGCTAAGGTCGCTGCTTGATTGCAGTATAGTCAGAATAGTGGGGAAAAGCCAGCCTGACAGTTTGATCTCGCTTGGTAAAATGCGGTATGAGCAACAGCTTTCAGACTATTGTGATTGGCTTAGGAGCGATGGGGATTGCAGCGACCTATCAGCTTGCCAAAAGAGGGAATCAAGTTTTAGGGATCGACCAGTTTTCTCCCCCTCACGTCTATGGATCTTCTCATGGAGATACCCGTATCACTCGCCAGGCGATTGGGGAAGGCTCCGAGTATGTACCCCTCGTCCTTCGCTCGTATGACCTATGGGAAGAAATCGAGAGAGAAACGGGGAAGAAGGTTCTGAGCATCACAGGAGGACTGATCATGACGGGCGTTGAGGGATCGATGAGGCATGGTAGCTATTTTTTCAATCAGACCGTTGCTTGCGCGGAAACGTACGGTATCTCTTATCATCTCTTGGATGCCAAGGAAATAAAGAAGAGATTTCCACAGTTCAAGTTGAAAGGAAATGAGAAAGGCTATTTTGAAGAAAAGGCGGGATACTTGCGACCCGAAATCTGCATCGAAGCCCAACTGGAATTGGCTCAACGCTATGGCGCAGAACTTGCTTTCGATGAAAAGGTCCTTGCATTTTCTGTGAACAATCAAGATAAGGTCGTCGTGAAAACGAACAAGGGGGAATATGTGGCAGAAAAAGCGATCGTCTCAGCGGGTCCCTGGGTAACGCAACTACTTGGGGAAACCTATGGTCGATACTTTACGATTTATCGCCAGGTCCTTTACTGGTTTGACTTAGAGGCTCCGATCTCTCAGTTCGAAGCACCGAACTTCCCCATCTGGATCTGGGAATTCGGCACAGCGGTTGAAGATCTGATGTATGGCTTCCCGGCAATTAATGGCTTGCAGGGAGGTGTAAAGATTGCCTTTGAACAATACAAAACAACAACACATCCGGATTCGGTTTCAAGAGAGGTTTCAAGCCAAGAAATTGAAGAAATGTACGAACGGTATGTCCAGCCGCACTTGGCAGGAGTGAATGAAACATGCGTGAAGTCGGTCTCTTGTCTATATACCGTAACACCTGATCACCGATTTGTGATTGATATCCATCCTGAAATTCCCCAAGTCATTGTCGCCTCGCCTTGCTCGGGACATGGCTTCAAACACTCCGCTGCAATAGGTGAGGTGTTGGCACAACTGGTCATTGAAGGTCGCAGTGACATCGACATCAGCATGTTTTCTTTCCAGAGGTTTGCAGAAAAATAAGAGCTTTCCTGCCCCGCTTGGTGTGAGTCTCTGACCCCACCAACCAAGAGATGAAATACCTGTCCAACTAACCACGCTATCCGTTCGGATAGCGAAAACTCCCCCAGCGGCGGGGAGTTTTTCATTCCTGATGGCTATGATCGAGCATGAAAGGAGATTTACCTATGAAAAACGCCTTTTTATTCATCTCCCTATTCATCGTCGTGACCCTGGCGTGCGACATCTCGTTTACGCCTACGCCGAAATGATTCCCGGTGCATTCGAAGGCATCCGGTGTTTGGATAACATCCTGTACACTCCTGGCGGGCCGATCATCAATGACCAACTTCCCGCAGTGCCATTCTTCAATGCTCAATAGGTTTTTACCTCTAACATCCAGGTGATCTCGTTTCAAAACGGGCAGGGCGTGCGCTTCCTGACCGAATATGCCCAGTATGCGGCCTCAGCCAACAACCACGACCTGTTCTATCACTTCCAGGGCTTGACCCGCGACGGAGCTTACTACATCATCGCGATTCTTCCGATCACCGTCCCGGTATTGGCAGAAACCAGCGACGGCGGGGCAGTCCTGCCCTCGGAGAGGTACCTTATCCCTATTTTGCCGA
>DASWEH010000405.1:0-7434 GCA_036394895.1 Anaerolineales bacterium | reverse complement strand
CGTAAATTACAGTCGCTACTATGTTTCCTATCTTTCGGAGGGATTAAAGATTTACGCCTTGATGACAGTTCCCAATGGCGAGAAACCATCCACAGGCTGGCCCGTCATTATTTTCAATCACGGCTTTATTCCTCCGGATGTATACCGCACGACAGAACGATATGTGGCCTATGTGGATCTGATCGCACGTAGCGGCTATATTGTCTTTCGTTCCGACTATCGCGGCCATGACCAATCAGAAGGCGAGGCGGGTGGCGCGTACAGTCGGCCAGATTACACCGTGGATGTTCTCAATGCGGTCGCTTCGATGAAGCGCCATGCCGATGCAGACCCGAACCGGATCGGGATGTGGGGGCACTCCATGGGCGGCTATATTACGCTACGCTCAATGGTCATCAGCAAGGATATAAAGGCGGGTGTGATCTGGGGTGGAGTCGTCGCCTCCTACTCAGATATGTTGACACGCTGGCGGCGAGGACCATCTGCAGCAGCTACCCCAACCCCCTCTGCGCGTTCGTGGCGATTTTCGTTGATCAACCAATACGGCTCGCCCGAAGATAATCCCGCCTTCTGGAATTCCATTTCGGCGAACTCCTATCTCAGTGATCTTTCCGGACCTATCCAACTCCATCATGGCACCGCCGATGAAGAAGTGCCCCTTGAGTTCTCCGAAACGCTGTTTTATCAGATGCTGGACGCAAATCAATATGTGGAATTCTACAAATATGATGGTGACAATCACAACATTTCCAATTCTTTCAGCACCGCCATCCAGCGCAGCATCGAATTCTTCGACCGATTTGTGAAAAACCTGAGTTCCTAATCATCTTTTAGTTCACTGAAACACGGCTATCAGGGAGAAAAACTGTCAATGCAGAAGGAATGGGTATCAGAAGAGGAAACGGAAGTGCTGCTCCGGAAACAGGGTCAGTCCTCCCCGCGTATGAACGCGTCCCCCAACAACAAAACTACTATTCTTATCCTTTTTGATTTCGAGTAAAATCTCTCATGACCAGCTCGTAAATTATGCCCTTCACTTACTAATTCATCAGCCCACATTGGAGGTTGGAAATGTTCAAAACCCAGAATCTCTATCAAAACGATGAAAAATGGAAGAACGTCAAGCTTGGCAACTCAAACGAGACCCTCGGCAGCTGGGGCTGCCTGCTGACTTCTGTCACAATGATGTTGAATGGTATCGGTTATAACGAGACTCCCGAAACCGTCAATGAAAAGATGAAAAAGGCAGGCGGCTTTCAGGGAGCGCTTTTTATGCCAAGCGTGCTCCCATACGTCTGGTCGAACGCTTTGTATCGCGACATGCAGCCCTGCGAAAGCTCTATTCCTCCAATTGCGCAGATCGATGCAGCGATTGCAGCGGGTAAACCTGTCATTCTCCAGGTGGATTGGAACAAGCAGCAAGGCACTCAGACTCACTTTGTGCTGGTGAAAGAGAAAAAAGGCAACGACTACGTTTTATACGATCCGTATAAATACAGCGGCGATGGACCTAACAAGGAAGTTTTGCTGACATCTCGCTATAAATACAACGGTGCAAAACTTGAATCAGAGATCAGCGCGGTGCTATGGTTCGACTCCTATGGCACCGAGTTACCTGAGTCTCCCAAAATGACCAAGGTCCCTGTGCCAGCAGATAGATACTGTCTGTATGCAGCTGAAGATGATCTTGCGCTACGTGCAGAGCCGTCCCTAAGTGGCTATCTCTGGAAACGTATGCTGATGGGGACTGAACTCATTTGTCTTGAACCGAAGGCTACAGCCAAGACCAAGCTGGGGGTGAACGGTCAGTGGATCAATGTACAGGATCCAAACGGCGATCAGGGCTACGTGGCGGCCTGGTATGTTTCAGATGCGAAGGGACAACCCACTGCCTCGACCGTTGTTTCCACTTCATCAACCGCGCCCGCCGCGATGAAGTTACCGCCCGGTGCGTTGGCGTTCGTACCTACTGAAGAACTTTCCTTCCGCACACAACCTGTAATCGCGCCTGAGACGGTAATCCGCCGTGTGCCCGTGACCGAGACATTAATTTGCATCGAGCCGGCTAACCAAGCCATTCCCAAAGTTGGGGTGAACGGACAATGGCTCAAGGTGCGTGATGCATCCAATAAGGAAGGCTATGTCGCGGCTTGGTACGTTAAGTATGCCAGTGGTTCTAGTGCACAACAGGCTAGCGCCGCGGCATCCGTGGTGTCTAATAACGGTGGTCCATTGAAAGTCAAAGCCACGGCTGAGGGAATTGCACTTCGCAGCCAACCCGTCGTCAGTGACACAACCTTGATCAAACGCTTGCCACTCGGCACAGAGTTTGTAGTTCTCGAACCGAATGCGGAATCGAAGATTGGCAAGAATGATCAGTGGATTAAAGTGAAAGACCCGACCGGCGCGGAAGGCGTTGTCGCTGCCTGGTTCGTTGCCCGCTAAAAGGAAATTGGATCATCAATGGAGGAAACTATTATGGAAACCGAAACACCCAAACGTGCGCCAATTTTGGAAGTTGCCTGGCTGCGCTATGCCGACCTGGATTTAGCCGCCGACCGTCGCACGAAGGCATTTTATACTCTCCGTAGATGGATCGCCTGGCTTGGCGTTCTGGCAACCCTGTTTGCCATCCTGACACAGATCCTGACTCAACAACCAGCACCCTCCAATCCTGAAACGCTCGTCGAGTTTATTGCCCGAGGTAGCGTCAAAGTACTCTTTGTTGCCATTCCTGTTCTCGCTTCCATATTTGCAGCATTTGCCAGCAAGTTCTACTCCAATGGTTCCTGGTTGATCTACAGGGCCGGCGCCGAAGAAGTCAAAAAGGAAATTTACTTCTACCGGACCATCCTGCCAAAGGATAAAACGCGCAGGGATTATTTGGAAAAACGCCTTGCTGAGATCCAGCGTCAATTGTTCCGCAGTCTAGGTGGAGAATTTGCCTTTGAAGGGTATAAAGGGCCTCTTCCATCAAACTACAGGAAGGACCATCCAAATAGCGACCCCGGGTTTCATGACCTGACAGGCGATGAATATTTCAAATACAGGCTTCAGCACCAACTGAACTGGCACAATAATAAAATAAATCAACGCAAACTTTGGCGTCGTTGGATGACCATCGCGATTCTTTCGATCGGTGGCCTGGGGGCGGTACTCGCTGCCTTGAACACTTCATTAGCCCTCTGGGTGGCATTAACAGCCTCCGTTACTGCGGCGTTGCTCGGCTGGCAGGAATTAAGAAAAGTGGATGAAACCATAAAAAACTACAGCAAGGTCGTCATGGAACTTACGATCATAAGTGACCACTGGCAAAACCTTGAGCCTGAAGAACACACGGCTCAAGAATTTGAATTAATGGTACGCGGTTGCGAACGTGTGCTCTGGGCACAAAACAGGGAATATATCCGGTCGATGCAAGAGGCGCTTCAAGAAGCTGATCTGGAAAAAGAGGCAGCCCTTATCAACCAGGTCATCCATGATTCAGTTGAGTCTGCTGAACGCGCCAAAGAGGCAATGCGTACAAATGTGATCGAGACGACCCAGGAGTTTTTAGCAGATACAGAACAAAAATTTGATGAAACTACCAAAGCGCTGCTTGGTTCACTGGCGGAGGAAGCCTCCTCGGAAATTGTCCAGAAGGAGCTCGAGGCGATGAGCAAGGCAATTACAGACACCGCAGAAAATTTGATGGAGCGCGCCTCGACCTTTACCTCTTCCCTGACGCAGGTTGCACAAGACTTTGCTCATGTGGAAATTGGCAAAGATACTCCAAAAGAAGAACTCAACACCATCCTAGCAAGCCTCCCGAAGACCGATGATGTAAAGGGATAAGTGACGGATAAAGCTTTGTAAGTTTACGGAAAGAAAGAAGAGATCATGATGCAACCAACTCCTACTCCGGCTTCCCCGCAACAGACGCCGCAGAACCCGACGCAGCTCCCATCTTCTCCATCTGCAGGAGAGCCAAAGCAGAGCATATCACCCTCCGCAGTGGAAGAACCTAGGAAGACCCCGCCTGGAGTCAAGACTCTGGAGACCGAGACGGAATCAGAAATGACATCCGGTGCGATCCGCCCGCAGATACGTCCGCATGCGTTTGTGATCATGCCGTTCGGGAAAAAGAAGGGCGCCGATGGCGCGATCTATGACTTCAATGCGATCTACAGCCAGTTGATTAAACCGTCGCTGGAAATGGCTGGATTCGAGGCGTTCCGGGCGGATGAGGAGACCACCAGCGGGGACATCCTGACTGACATGTTCCAGGAACTGTTACTGGCAGATCTTTGCATCGCGGACATGAGCATTGACAATGCCAACGTGTTTTACGAAATCGGCATTCGTCACGCTTTTCGCAAACGTGGAATTGTCCATATTCAAGCCGGACGTTCTTATATGCCATTTGATGTTTTCAACGTCCGCACGATTCCCTATCATATTACGCCGGAGGGCGTCCCTGACCCTGCGTTTTTGGAAAAAGACAAGGCTGCCATCTCACGTGTCACGCGTAACACCTGGGCCTCCGATGTGGAAGCGGTGCAAAGCCCGATCTTCAACTTGCTGGATGGGTTGACCGAACCCGATCGCCGGGCCCTTCAGACGCCGCTCGCCACGGGGTTCTGGCGCGAATACAACGAGTGGAAGGAACGGATCACTGTCGCGCAACGCCAAAAGCGAATCGGTGACATCCTGTTGTTGACCGAAGAAATCAGAAACCCGCTGATCAAGGAAGATGCGATTGCCGAAGCAGGCCTGGCGCTCAAGAATCTGGGACGCAATGAACTCGCGCTCACCCAATATCGCAAAGGTTTGGAAATCAATTCAAAGAACCTGACCTTCCGGCGAGAGGAGACGTTCAATCTCAACCGCTTGGGCCGTGTGGACGAAGCCATCACCAAGATCGAAAGTCTGCTGACGGATTTCCCCAAAGATACAGAGACGGTCGCGCTTCTAGGTCGTATCTACAAGGAGATGTGGTACGCATCCTGGAAATGGATATCGGAAAAGGATCTGCGCCTCAAAACCGCGTTTGAATCCTATCACTGGCTGCTCAAATCTTTCCAAACCTATCTGAAAGGGTATCGTTTGGATCTGGACCAGTTCTATCCTGGTGTCAATGCGCTGACACTGGGAACGATCCTGGTTTCCCTAGCAGATCAATTTGAGGATAAGGCCCAGCCTGATCCTGAAATTCAGGAAGTCCGCCACTTATTGCCTGAAATGCAGGGCTCATTGATCTTTGCGCTTGAAACAAAAGCGCAAAATGAAATGGCAGATTATTGGACCTTGATCTCGCTGGCTGAATTGCGCGTCCTCATGGCTGGGATTACACAGGAGGTCGCCCGCGCCTACCGGAAAGCACTGACCGCCTCGCGGGGCAACCAGTTCTCTCTGCAGTCTTCGTTGGCCCAGCTTGAAATCCTACACTTGCTGGACCTGCGCCTCGAATTTGTTCAAGCGGGTATCAGCGTGATCAATGAGGAGCTGGGGCGCATCCGCAAGGAGCTTTTGGTTGAGGGGACACAGTCAAAGCCGGGAAAAGTGGAAGCGAGCCTCCCTGGCCACTCTCCGAAAAATGAAGGCATGGTATTCCTGTTCACAGGCTATATGATCAATAATTCCAGGAAAAAAGAAAATCACTTCCCGCCTGAGAAGGAACAGGAAATCAAGGAAGCCATCGATGCCATTCTCAATAAATATGAGGCCGGACCGGACGATCTGGCTGTTACAACGGGCATGGACGCAGGCAGCGAGATCCTCTTTGTGGAAAGCTGCGCAGAACGCGGAGTTCCTGTGCAGGTGTATTTCCCTCTAGTTGAATCGTCCTATGTAAGAGATTTTGTCAGCCCGGGCGGTGAAGGCTGGGTGGAACGCTTTTACAACATGCGCAATCATCCTCTTGTTAATGAATATTATCAACCAGATTGTGTTGGCCTTCCCAAGGAAGGCGACAACGTCCATGAACGCAACAATCGCTGGGCGTTATATTCTGCACTAGCCCGCGGCATCGACAAGGTCCGGCTGATCGCCGTCTGGGACGGGAAGAGCGAAGCCTCCAAAGACCTGGATGCGCGTCTGGTAAAGCACATGGTAGAACTCATGCGCGACACCGGTGGAATGATCGAGCCTATCAACCCTGCCAAATTAACTCGCACCCTGAGACCTAACACCTCATTGAACGAAAACCCTATTCCAGTAATGTCCGTAAAAAAGCCATCGGTAAAAAAGAAAAAGTAGTTTTACGGGTGTCATTGCGAACCGTTTAGCGGCGAAGCAATCTCCTAATAACCAGCAGTTGCTTATTTGAGGAGATTGCCACGTCGCTACTTCGTAGCTCCTCGCAACGACACTTCTTATAAAAAATGCCCGCCGTTCAATCAGCGGGCACCATCACATCAGTGATCTTATCTTTTGGATACGGCCAGATTTCCCCTTTGATCCCTTTTGCAAGATAGAAATCTCCTGCACGGACCGTCTCCGATCCTTCCAGGCTAACCACCGTGACCTTGCGCTCAGGATCGTCCGTAATCTCCGTCAACGGAGCGAGCAATGTAATTGCTTTTTTTACGCAATAACCAGGGCGGATAATCACATAGCTTTCTTCAAAGATCACTGGATCGATCGGCCAATAATCATTGGGAGTGTCCACTTCACTGATCAGAAAATCACCCTTGTGTGCCGTCAGTTGCGCGCCCCACGGCGTGGTAATCTCCATGGTTTGAGGCTCATTCGGACCAGGGAAAAATGGAACAACACGTCGTTCCACTTTGCTCCGATAAGGTCTGAAGGGCAGCTTCTCTAAAATTGAGTCTCTGGAAGTAACGGTAAGCGGTTCACTCATCACTTTCATGATTGGCATTCTACCATAATGACGAAGGTTGAGCATAAGAGATTTTATAGTGGAGTGGCTAAAAGAATGGGCCAAATCTACCTTTGCCACACACCTGTCCTGCGACTGAAAGGAGTACGGTGCCAGGGGAGAACACTGAGATCATTGAGAAAAGCTCTAATTTCTCTGTGTGCTCTGTGGCAAGCCCACGGAATTAGCCACTCTCTTTTATAGTGGATATACCTATCTTGATAAGGGACATCACGTATGCTATAAAAGATGCAGCCCTTGGAGGTACTTTTATGAGACGATCTTTTAATCGTATGACCCCAATGTTGCTTCTTATTTCAAGCCTGATGCTGGCTTGTTCGCTCACCGTTCCAAACGTTCCTTCCTCTCAGCCCGGATATCGCTTTGATGAACTGCCAAACAAAGTCGATGAAAGTTCAGCAATCGCAGAATATCGAACAATTTCCGCCTGGGATAAATCTAATATTACCTACGCTTTCGCAGGCGGCACCGATCAACTCCCGGGGGATACAGAATTCGATGTGGTCAGCCGGGCCTTTGCCCTATGGGACGATCAAATTCCGCTCACCTTCACT
>DASWEH010000404.1:0-17720 GCA_036394895.1 Anaerolineales bacterium | reverse complement strand
AAGCAGCCAGAAATATTCAGCAAGTCCGATTCACGGATCCCGAATATCGAACTTTGAATAACGGCTGTACGACTGATATCGTTTGCAACGCCGATACGCGTTTGGGGGAGATAGGGCAATTCTGCAAGTTGCCGGAAGAGGCTCAAAGCCTGATGAGGGTGGCAATGACACAGCTCAATTTATCGGCGCGGGTTTATCATCGCACGCGAAGCGTAAAGGTGGCGCGCACCATCGCAAACCTGGCAGGAAATGAGGAACTTCAATCTGCTCATTTGGCAGAGGCGCTGCACGCTCCCCGGGAGCCTGAAGTTGATGCTGAGATGGCAGAGAGAAAAGCCACTTTCTACAAGTTGTTGTTTTTCCCTTGACAGACATTATTAACCCAGGTAATATATAGATATATATACATCTATACTAAACAGGGCAAAATATGTCTCCTATAGACAAATCTTGGTTCAAAATCAATCCTCAAAGCGCTCTGCCACTTTATTACCAGATCAAGCAAAACCTTCTTGAGATTGTGGAGAGCGGCAAGATTACTGCTGGGGAGCTTTTACCGGCCGAGGGCGAAATGGGTGAATATTATGGAGTCAGCCGCCTGACTGTTCGCCAGGCCGTGGGCGAATTAGTGCGCGAAGGGGTGCTGGTACGCGAACGCGGGCGGGGGACATTTGTAGCACGCCCCAAGACGACTCACTCGATGGTTCGCACATCTGGCTTTAGTGAACGTATTCGAGAAGCAGGTCAGATCCCTTCCAGTCAAGTATTAAGTTACGAAATTATCCCTGCTCCGGCCAATGTAGCTGAAAACCTGCAAATGGCTGAGGGCTCGCCTGTCTACAAGCTTGTTCGTCTGCGTTCAGTAGATGGGGAGCCGCAGATGATTGAAACAACCCACCTGCCTCAAGCCAGGTTCCCGGGCATGGAGAATATTGATTTTTCACAGGACTCGCTTTACAGCACTCTGGCAGATCGATTTGATTGTCTTGTGACCGCTGCCGACGAAGTCTTTGAGCCGATTCTTTTGACGAGTTACGAAGCTGGTCTCCTCGGGACGAAAACCAAAGCTGCCGCGCTTCTGCTTGAAATTGTTGCCTATGACCAATACGGCGACCGGGTCGAATATAACAAGTCTATCGTGCGCGGGGACAAAGCCCGGCTTTTGTTCCATGTGCGCCGACAAATTCTCAATGATCGGGAGACTCGCATTCAATGGGCATCATCGGAACTCTCCAAAAAGGATTAATTGTTTCCTGTCAGGCCAAGCTGGGCAACCCTTTGCGCAATCCGCAAGTGATGGCTGCGATGGCGCAGGCCGCCGAGGTAGGTGGGGCGGTAGGCATTCGCGCCAATGGTGCCGAGGATATTGCTGCCATACATAACTCGGTCAAGATTCCGATCATTGGGATTAATAAAGTTGTTCATTCCGGATTTGATGTTTTTATCACTCCCACGCTGGATTCTGCCCGGCAGGTGATGGCAGCCGGAGCCGACATCATCGCAATGGATGCCACTCTGCGACCCCGTCCCGATGGATTGTGTGTCGACCAAGCGATACAGTTATATCAGCGCGAGCTGGGTGTACCAATTATGGCTGACATTTCAACACTGGAAGAGGGACTAGCCGCCGCTGAAGCAGGCGCCGACATAATAGCGACCACGCTCTCCGGCTATACCTCCTACAGTCGACAGCAGGAGGCCCCCGACTTTTTGCTGATTGCCGAACTGGCCGCCCGCCTGCAAACACCAATCATTGCCGAGGGTCGGCTGATCAGCCCGGAGGACGCCCGCCGTGCTCTGGAACTAGGCGCGCACGCAGTGGTTGTCGGCACTGCTATTACTGCAGTAGACTGGGTCACGCGACGCTACGTGGCTGCCCTGCACGATTATCCCCCCGATTTATCCGAAAATGAATCACAGAGTCCATCATGAATGTCTCTCCGCCACCTCCTCAGCCTGCGGAAATTATCCTGCTTCCATTAGATGATCGTCCGGTCAACTATGACTACCCCCGCATGTTGGCTTCTGTTGCGGGTGTTCCTATGAAATTACCGCCGCGCGAATGGCTAGGAAATCCCTGGCGTAGCTCGCAGCACGAGAATCTGGTCGAATGGCTGAGAGACGCTTCTCCAAATGCAGAGGCGGTGATTGTAGCGATTGATACACTCGCCTATGGTGGATTGATCCCATCACGCGTGATCCCTGATGCCTTTGAAACGGTCGTTGAACGTTTGGGAATCCTGTCTGAACTCAAGGCCGCCAACCCCAAGCGGCCAATTTACGCTTCCAGCGTCATCCAGCGTGTCAGCAGGGCGAATTCCAGTGAGGAAGAAAAACCGTATTGGGCAGAATACGGCAGCCGAATGTTTCGTTTATCGTATCTGGAACATAAGACGGCGCTGAATGAGGCCTCGGTGGATGAAATCGCGGAAAGGGACGCGTTATTGCAGGACATCCCGGCTGAAATCTATTCCGACTATATGGACATTCGGGCGCGGAACCATAAAGTCAACCGCTATATGCTCGATGTTGCCAAAAACGGTGTCGTTGATTATCTGCTCCTGCCCCAGGATGACACTGCTGACTACGGTTGGAACATCGCTGAAGCCCGCCATCTGCAAATGCTTATTCGGCGCGAAGGGCTGACGGAACGTGCCATTACCTACCCTGGCGCCGATGAAATCGGTTGCCTGCTATTGGCACGTCATGTTTGTGCCCAAAGTGGTTTTACTCCAAGAGTATTCCCCCGTTTTAGTAGTTCAAGTTCAGCCACGCTGATCACGGAGTATGAGGACCGCCCCATGCTCGAACTCCTCAAAGCACACTTAGCCCCGCTAGACGGTGTTGTTGCCGACGATCTAGACGAAGCGGATTTTCTGCTTTTTATCAACGCCCCAGCGTTAAAACAAGGCGTGGGCGAATTGCAATGGGCAGCCCATTGTTCCAAAGATGAATTGTTGCACAAAATCCCAGGAGCCTTGAAACGGTACGCCGAGGATTTGTATAGCGATGAATATTTTCAGATGACTCGCCGGGAGATGCAGACTCCCCTGCGTAGCCCTGAGGAGTTTTGTCGCGCCATTGTGAATGCTGTTCGTGGAGGAAAACAAGTTGCTCTTGCAGATGTGGCTTTTGTCAATGGAAGCGACCTGATTCTGGGAAATCAACTTGTCCATCACCCTGAGATTGCCCGGTTGGCGGGGTATGGAGGCTGGAATACTGCCGGAAATACCCTGGGATCAGTTATCGCCCAGACAGTCATTTATATGGTTGCGCTAAAAGACGATATCCAGCTGGAACAACGTAAAGCTCATTTGGAATTCCTTTTCCTGCGCTTTCTCGATGATTATTGCTACCAAGCGCTGGAGCGATCTCTGTGCATGTTGGAGGATTTGCCTGTGTATGGACTATCACCCACCGAAGCGCGTCTGCCTGATGGGGAAATTGCTCGAAATATCGAAAAAAAGGTTGCGGAGCGGTTGGAAAAACAAGCCAAAATACTGGAGAAGCTATTTCAAGATGCAGGTGTATTAAAGGCTGCTCGACTATTTGACATATATTTGCCATGGCAAAGATTGTTCGAAATTGGCTGCACGGTGAGTGCAGATCTGCAAGTAGAAGGAGGTGCTTGACTGTTCGTGCGTAGTTCGTCTGGACCGTAAAAATTTATTTTGACCAATCCAAAATCTATAAAGAAAGAAGGAGACACATGAAAAAGTTTGCGTTCACCATTTTGCTAGTTGCCATTCTGCTTCTGTCTGCCTGTGGTGCCCCGGCCCCTGCCCAGGCTCCGGCGGCGCCTGCAGCTGGAGAGCCAGTTGAGATTACCATTTGGGATTTCTATGGTGATACCACGCCCATTAAGCCTCTCATTCCTCAGTTTGAAAAAGAAAACCCCGGGATCAAGGTTAAATTTGAGGAAGTCGGCTGGGATGGATTCTGGCAGAAACTCCCCGTTGCGATTTCCTCCGGCGAAGTTCCCGATGTTGTTACGACCGGCTTGATGTGGGCCCCTGAATACAAAGTTTCTGGCGCATACCTGGATGTCATGCCCCTTAGTAAGGGCATGATTAATGGCAAAAAATTCGAAGATGTGTTGCCCCAAGGCATGTTGGAGGCTGCCCGCGACGGGGAAAAGGTCTATGGTATTCCCTTCGACTTCGATGCATACGCTCTCTACTATCGTGCCGATCTGTTCGAAGCAGCCGGCATAACTGAAATCCCGGACACCTGGGATGGTCTTGCAGAGGCCTTCAAGAAGGTATCTGACCCCGCCAAGGGAGTTTACGGCGTTGCTTATGATGCTTCCTGGTCATCTTGGGATCCTTACCTGTATGCCTTTGGAGGCCAATACCTGGACGATTCAGGGAAGGCGGTTTTCAACTCACCCGAGGCGGTGGCATCGGTCAAATTCATCCAGAATATGATTGCGGACAAAAGCGCCCTGTTGCAAACAGCCGATACCGGTGACACCGTCACCCTGGTCAAAAGTGGGCAGGTTGCTTCCTTCATCAATGGTCCGTACATGATGGGCGTTTTACGCACTTCGGCACCGGAACTGTCTGGGAAATGGAAAGTTGCCATGCTGCCCACCAAAGATGATAAGTTCGGTACCCACATTGGCGGCGTTCACCTTTCTATTATGGCCAAGTCCAAGCATCCAGCCGAAGCATGGAAGCTTGTTGAGTTCCTCAATCGTACGGACAGCGAAATCGCGGTTTGGAAGACATCCGGTGCTGCTCCGGCCCAGTTGGATGCTCTCGCGAGCGCCGAAGTGGCTGCCCCGGATCCCTATTTTAGCAATCAGGCGGCTATTTCAATCTTCAAAGACACGGTCAGCGCTGGACGGCCAAATCCAACCATTAAGGAATGGACTCAAGTCGCTACCATTGTCTCTGATGCGCTGTCCGAGATTTTTGTAGGAAATGCAGATGTTCAAAAGACCCTGGATAATGCAGTTGCCAAAGCCAATGAAGTGATGGGCAAATAAGTTCTTTTTGATATTGCGTCCGGTGCGCACATTGCGTACCGGACGCATCCCAAGCTTGTTTGAGAAAGGTGATAAAGCGTGACCACACTAAACAGGACTCTTAAATATGCCTGGAAAGGGAGAAACGGCTATTTATTCACGCTTATTCCCCTGGTATCTATAACAATTTTTTTCTTTGTCCCCTTTGTACGAGCGATCTTTATCAGCTTCAATGAATATGATGGCACCAACCTGACTTGGGTTGGCACAAAAAACTATCTTACCCTCTTCCAAGATGAAAATTTCATCAAGGCCATTCAAAATACATTGCTTTTCACCATTGAATCCCTAGTTGTAGGGGTGGGAATTGCTCTCATCTCAGCCCTCATTATTCACCAGATCTCAACCGGCAAAAGTTTCTTTAGAGGCGCTTTTTTCCTGCCGGTTGTGACGAATATGGTGGCAGTGTCCATGCTCTGGAGAATGCTGTATTTGCAGCGCGGCTTGATTAACGGATTGCTGGGATTTATTGGACTGGGGCCAATCTCTTTCCTGGGAAGTCCAGATAACGCATTGCATGCCGTTGTTATCACCAGCGCCTGGCAAGGCTTCGGTTATTCCCTGGTGATCTTCCTGGCGGCCCTGGAAAGCATCCCAAAAGACTACTACGAGGCTGCCATGCTGGATGGCGCCAATTTCTTTCAACAGTTCTGGTATGTGACGATCCCAAGCCTTCGTTATACTTTTCTTTTCCTATCTATCACGGGTGTTTCAGGCGCAGTGATGGTTTTTACCCAGATTTACACGATGACTGGTGGAGGGCCTCTGAACGCAACGACAACTGTCATGTTCGATTTGTTTGACCGCTTCACCCATTTGCGTTTAGGAGAAGCCAATGCGATCGGGGTGATCATCTTTTTATTTTTGTTGGCTTTTTCCATTCTCAACTTGCGTATCGGCCGGGAACGTGATGAATAGCATGGAGTAAACATCATGCGACAACCAAATCTGCTTCAGCGCAAGATCATCATCAAAACCTTCCTTTACACCTTTCTGGTTGTCGGTACGGTGTTGACCCTCTTCCCATTCCTATGGATGTTCCTCGCTACCTTCAAAACCGAGGCCGAAATCTTTGCAGTTCCCCCAACGCTGATGCCTACATCGTTTCAGTTCGACAATTACATCTACGTATGGAATAGTCTGGGAAATTTCCCGCGCTTTTTATTCAACAGTGTTTTTGTCACGGTTGCAGTCGTCCTTCTTAACCTGTTCTTTGATTCGTTGGCAGCCTTTGCTTTTGCCAAATTGAAATTTCCCGGGCGGGATGCCCTGTTTTCCATTTTCTTGGTAACCATGCTTGTGCCTGGCCAAGTTCTGCTCATCGAGCTGTACCGCATCGTGCAAAAATTAGGTTGGATTAATAGTTACCAGGCGCTCATCTTTCCATCGGCTATTTCTGCTTTTGGGATTTTCCTTATCTGGCAATATATGAAAAACATTCCGGATGACTTTATTGAGGCTGCCCGCATCGAAGGCGCAGGCGACTTTATGATTTTTTGGAAGATCTATATGCCGCTTTCCGCTCCTGCCATGGCCGTGCTTGCTATTTTTACCTATATCGGCACCTGGAATGACTTCCTGTGGCCACTGATTGTGACCAACAGCGATGAACTACGGACACTTGTTGTTGGACTGGCCCTGATGCAGGGGAACAACGTCATGCATTGGACATGGTTAATGACAGGCGCGTTTATCAGCGTTGCCCCGGTTATTCTTTTTTATATTATTGCTCAAAAGTATTTTATTGCCGGACTAACTGCTGGCGGGGTAAAAGGATAGAATGGATATCCCCTCTGACTCTGGCACGCTCGGCGCAATTGACATCGGCGGCACAAAAATTGCGGTGGGGTTAGTGACAGAATCAGGTCACCTGCTTGATTCAGTTTCCCTCCCGACCCGCCCCGAACAACCTTATTCCGCCGCGCTCGGGGATGTGATAGCCGCCCTTGAAAAACTGATTCAAACCAACAAAGCGACTCTACGTGGAATCGGACTCGGCGCCACCGGACGCATCACTCCGACCTCGGGCATGATTCAGACCAACCCATTCTTACCCAACTGGAGCGCCTGCTACCCAGCCCAGGATCTATCTGCCCACTTTGGCATTACCACAGCCATCGAAAACGATGCCGATTCAGCCGCCCTTGCTGAATATCAATGGGGAGCAGGTGCCGGGGCCGAGCGATTGATCTACGTCACCATCAGTACTGGCATCGGCGGCGGGATCATGTTGAATGGAAAACTCTATCGCGGCGTGGATGATTCCCATCCTGAAATTGGACATCACAGCATCGACCCGAATGGTCCCGTATGTTTCTGTGGCGCAAACGGATGTTGGGAACGCATGGCAAGCGGCACAGCCCTAACCCTCTGGGCGCGCGAAAATGGCGGTGAAGCAGATTGGGACGCACGCACCATTTGTGACCTGGCTGAACGTGGAAATTCTGTTGCGTGCCTAGCGGTTGCCCGTGAGGCTCATTATTTGGGAATCGGCTTGGCAAACCTAATCACCATCTTTTCTCCTGATCACCTTATTCTCGGTGGCGGCTTAATGCAGCGCTGGGAACTCTTCCGCGAAAATGTCGAAGCCACAATCCGGGGTCAGTGCGGACTCGTGCCCTGGCAAAAGATACACCTGACGATCTCGCAATTACAACATACCGGACTGTTGGGAGCCGCCGCCGTCTGGATTCATCATTATAGAGCCCAAATATTCTAGCCCACTGGCATTGCTAGATTTATGCATCAGCGATTTCCATGGAGGTACTTCGGGGATATTTATTGTTAGTGATCATGGCGACACCATCGTGTAAGCTGCCAAAACCATTCGCATGTTCCTTGTTTAGCATGAAAAACTTGTCGGATTGTGTACATCTTGAATGAAACCTTAGCATAGACAAAAACCGCTCAACATGATCTGTTGGCGGTTTCTGGGAAATTGATGCCCCTAAGGGGACGTGTTCCGAACTACCTTTCCCGTTTCCGGGAGTGGATAATCCTTGCACGAGGGAGCGAGGATAAACAAAAGGTGAGTTCAATTCGTGCTCAATGATCTCGCCTTGCGGGTCAACTATAATTTGCTTAGCAAAAATCTGCAAGAGGGTGAAATGTTATAAATAAAAAAGGTTTTCGAAACCCTTAATCTTGATTCACAATTCTCTCAGTATTTAATGAACGCGATGTTAGAAAATGCTTGAACGACGACAGTTGTCAAGCTGTGGTGATACCATTACTATGACAGTTAGTTGATAATCCTGCAGTTACTCATTATTAAAGAGCATTCCAACTTGCGTAACCAATACCAATCACGATTGCACTAATCGCCACCTTTGCCACATCCACCTTGAAATACGTAATTGCGAAAAAAGCTAGAACGGCAATGATAATGCTCGGTATGCCGATCAGCGCCCCAGGCACCAGTTCAAGTGATACGACAAGGATAACTCCTACAACTGCCGCACTAACTCCGGCAAGGAATGCATGAACAAAGCGATTATTGCGGACTTGCTCAATGTAACGCGCGCCTAGAATAATAAAAATGAAAGATGGCAGAAAAACGAAAAACGTTGCGATCACTGCACCCGGTACTCCACCAGCTAAATAACCAACGAATGTTGTAAATAGCATGAAGGGTCCAGGCGTCGCCACACTGAGAGCGACTCCATCCAAGAGTTGTGGAACAGTAAGCCAGTGATATTGGTCTACTGCCCCATGTTGCACAAAGGCAAGAGAAGCGTATGCACCGCCAAAACTAAAAAGGCCCGTCTTGAGAAATAGCCAGATCATTTGTAGCCAGCGGTTGTCAATGACTAGTGACAGGCTAAGAGAGCTCATAACTAGCATGGGCAATACATTTGGCGCCTGCTTGGTCTGAGGCAAGCTTTCCATCACAAGCAAATTTATAACTCCCGCGATGAGTAACACAATGGGAAAGTCAACTCCAAGAAAATAGAGCGCTAAAACTGCTAAGACAAGAATTGTTGCTAGCCGGACATTTTGGATTGCCGCTTGTCCCAGCTTGATGATTCCCGCGGCAATAATTCCAAGCACCGCAGGTTTCAAAACATAAAGCACATCATTCACGGCTGGCAGATTGCCATAAGTTACATATAAATAGCTCAGAACGATCATCACAAGAGCACCCGGAATAATAAAGGTAAGCCCTGCAAGAATTGCTCCGAGAATGCCCTTCTTGAGATAACCTACGTAAATGGCAAGTTGAAGCGCCTCCGGGCCTGGCAGCATATGGGCAAACCCCATGATCTTGACGAAGCGATCTTGCGACAGCCAATGACTGCGCTCGACCATCTTGTTATACATCATGGTAATCTGGGCAACGGGTCCGCCAATGTTGATAAATCCCAGGAGGAGAAAATACAAAAATACCTCCCGCGCCGCTGGCATTTGCTCATCCTGGGCTTGCTCTACTGCTTGTTTCTGTTCCATCTTTGACTCCTTAAGTTACTCATCCAAATAAATAGCGGCGCGATGAGATTCGGGAAAAAACGCATAGACTTTGTTTTGAGTTGTATCAAAACCAATCGTATGAGCACCCTTTTCCGTCGAAATTGTATCAATGCGCTTGAGTGAATCGGTGTCAAACAAATCAATTACACCAGGATCACCCACTGCAACGTATAGATGTTTGTGCTTTGCATTGAAAAAGATCACATCAGGCGAACCGCTCAAATCTGCGTCGAGCAGGATCTTTCCGGTAGACGCATCCAGCGCGAAGAGCTTCCCCGCATCGCACGCACAGAAAAGACGATTGGTGGCGGGGTCGAAATCGAGTCCATGTGGCCCTTTGGCTGGAATCTCCATCCAACGAGCAATGCGCGTCGGGTTTGCCGATTCCACGACCCCAATCTGAAATGGGTCAGCAATATTGACATAGAAACACTCTGAAACAGAATCAAAGATTGTCCAACGTGTGCGACCAGGCACGGGAATGGAATGGGTCATCTGACGGCGTTCAATATCCACAATTGAAAGCGTATATGAATTTGGAATGTCAGGGTTGCCAACATTGGCTGCAAGCAACAATTCCCGTTTTGGGTCGAAGGAAAGACCATTGGGGCGAATTCCAACCTCGATTTTAATTGTCTTGGCTTCTTTATCAGGTGCAAAGATTGAGACCGTGTCTTCGCCACGATTGGATGTGAACACAAGATTGCGCTCTTCAGATACCAGTGCACCAGCTATGCCTGTCAAATCGGGAATGGAGTGCAAATAACCGTCGCTAGTGCAATCAATGACATCAATCGCGTCGTTTGCCGTATGCGCCACATATAGTAGATGCTTGCCGTGATGAACCGCCGCGTGATCAAACCCGCCCGCCTGCTTATGCATAGGTAGGAGAATATAACCTTTCAGTTTCAGGCTCATACTGAAGTCCTTTTGATAGTGGAAAATTCAGGCTATAAGCGAATTATTTGTTGCCCTTAGCGACATCCATTCTGCACCACGCATACAAAGCGTCATAGACTTCAAACTGATGTGCAAGATTCTCTTCGTCCTCTGGGAAGCGAAGACTATAGCCACTGGCAATTGCTTCAAGGCCACGCGCAAGAGGGTCAGTATCAATATCCTTGGCTACATCAGCGGCATGAACGATCTTTGCAAGCCGTAAAAGCCCCGGCTCTTTGAGTCCATATTTGAGAATGATGGATTCAAAGGAGCAACGTCCATCTTCAGCGTGGCCTAATTCGACGCCGGGCGCGTCAAAGGGAATCGCACCGGTTTCTTTAACAATTTGCTCAATCTGATTGGTAGGAGCGAACAAGAATTCTGCTTCGTTATCAATGAAACGTGTGACGAGCCAAGGACAAGCCACGCGGTCAACATGTACATGAGAACGGGTGATCCATTTCATGTTCTTTACTCCTTTTCTTGAAATATTTAGGGTTGTAATTCATAGACTTGTATTTCTGCTTGCTGCTCTCCCTCATGTGGTACGGCAACATACAAACGATTTAATTCAGGAAACCAAAGTCCAGTTCGAGCGCCCTTTGCTGTTGTCAGGCGCGTCAAACGTTGATATTGATCAGCGTCCTTTTGAGAAAATATATCAATATACCCCTCACCCCCGATCACAAAGATCAATTTATGAGTAGCATCATAGAAAATATCATCTACATCACCCACACTTTCAAAGTTGGCGACCGACTTCCCCGTTTCGGTGTCAAAAATAACAAGCTTGGCCGGCACTCGAAAGCCGACAAATAACCGATGCTGGTTTTCATCCAGAGCCATTGGGAAATTAGCAAGAGCACTGGTCATGAACCATGTCGAAATTACCTTCTTTTGACCACGATCTACAACTGCTATTTGATTGGCGGAGGGAATGTTGACAAATATCTTTGATCCTGATGACTGTAATTGAAATGATTCGGGATGACCAGCCAACTTTATGTTGCTCTCTTCTTTTCCGCTTTCCGTGTTGATAAAGCTCAAGTCGCCGTCGCCATAACCAACAACGACAGAATTGGAATTGCTGTCATAGCGGATATTATCTGCATCGCCCGATAATTCCACGCGACCCAGCTCAGCAAAAGAATTACCGTCGAAAACCTGACAAAGCCCGTTGCCCGCATTCGTTACAAAAATCTTGTTGAGGCCTGGTATGAACAGCGCACTTTGAGGCTCGCTTAACTCGGTAATCGAATGAATTACTTTACCTTCCCTTAAATCAAGGACTTCAACGCTGTTACTACCCAAAGCCGCGACAAATAATCTCAGACCTTTGATGTCAATTGATAGATGATCAATCCGCCCTTTAACGTTTGCCAAGGGAATAGTTTCGATTAAATGCAATACTCCATTTTTTCTTGCACTTGAAGGAGTAAATCTGCTAGAGGATTTTATTTGTTTCCAACCCACAATTAGGATTACTACTAACAGTAAAAATATCAGAATTTACCTGAACATATACTTTTGCTTTTTTATCCAATAGTAAAAAGATATAAGAGCGTTTGTAAAATTCATCGGCTTTCCATCGACAGTTGAGCGTAAAGCGCGTCGTAAACAATCGCTCCTCGTTCAAGTGCAATGTAGTCATCAGGGCTCGATAGTCGGATGCCTCGGCAGATCATATCCAAACCTGCGGCGACAGGCTCGACATTTACTTCTTGAACAATATCGGCTTCATCAATGATGTTCGCAATGTGCATCAAGACTGGGTCTTTCAGATTATTTTCTTTGAGCAGGGTATAAAAGGTGCAATGACCACGGTGATGAGAATAGCGCGCACCTGGAATATCAAACGGCTCTGCGCCTTTAGGCAAAGTTTTTTCTCCCGCTGGGATAAACAGGAACTCCGCTTTTCGGTCAATCCACCGACGGATAAGCCAGATGCAAGCCATACGGTCCACACCGATATTCTCCCAGGTCACCCATTTCATGTCGTCTCTCCTCGCAACTCTAAAAGCTTTGCCTTAACCTGTTGTCCCACTTCCGACCGAAAATAGTCTTTGCTGATAATTTGTTGATATTCTTGTGAAAGTTTAGTCAAATCCGGATTCTTTGTATCCAGCTTTTTCAGCAACCCTTTGAATTCTCCATCAACCTGCTGCTTAAATTGATCCATCAGAGTTTCTTCTGGGAGCCCCAGCACCAGATTGGCTCTCCATAAATTAACATTCCCGTGCATTTCCTGAATTTCGGCAGCTAGCCATTGGAAATGTTCTGCGGTTCTTGGCGTATCCGGTAAAACCCAGACTACGTCATTCAGCAAAATTGCGCCAAGGCGCTTAAGCTTTCGCCAAACGTAGACACGCAAGGCGGATGGGTGGGCTGGCAGTTTGTAGTTAAGGAGCAACCAACTGTTCATGTTAATGTAACAATGGTTACATTATATCATAATTGCTGCTTGCTGATTTGAATGTGTTGGTACTTTATGGTTTTTCGTGTTTTGGCTCTTATGTGGTCTGGTTTATGCTTCTTGCATGAGAAATAAGTATGCCAGGGACAAACTTGCCGCCAAAACGAGCCTTGCCGTTAGTTCGACCGAGTTTTGCCAATGTGAATTTGATGAAGGCTAAATTATGGGGAGATATCTACTGAAAAACGTATGGCTTTTTGTGCATAGCATGAGCATGGCTGGCTCACCTGTTTTTGAATTCTAAAAATCGTGCAAAAAACCTGTGACCACGGCGATATTTTCAGTCACTATTTCCCCAGTATTTGATGAACGCGATATTCGCGAAGGCTTGGGCGGTGGCAGTGGTCATGTGATGATGAAAACACCAAATCAGACTGGCGCATACCATTATGCATTTAGCAGGCAGTGGAAAGATCCAAACGCGTTATCACATCGTATATAATTAATAGAGGAACTCTCATTACGCGCGCAACGAGGTGTCTATGAGAGTTTCCCTATAAATTCACTCCAGGACTGGAAGGGTGGCAGATCAGTGTCTTGGGAGTTCCCTCCACCAAGTCTCAATGCAGCACAAGTACAAGTTCAGATGAAGAAAATCAATTTAGAGAGGTGTTTCCATGAATAGCAAATTTAGAATCAGGAGACTGTCAAGGGGCCTCACAGTTTTCCTCATCGTGACTCTTTTGAGCCTTACCATGCCTGTGGAGGTAGCCCAGGCAGCGACGAGATTTGTGCTCGTCAAGACAATCCTCAGCCCTACTCCTTCTGGGGGTAGCTTCTTCGGCCAAGCGATGGCAGTAGCGGGCGACCGGTTTGTCGTCGGATCCCGTGATTGCACCGGGACAGCTTGTGGGGCCGTCCACGTGTTCGACAGCAACGGCAACTTTGTCAGATCCATTTTCCCTCCCACAGCCGCGACGTTCTCGTTCACGGCCTTCGGCGACTCAGTCGGAGCGATGGGCAGCAATATTCTCGTCGGTGATACTCTCGATGATACGGCTGGGGAGGACGCGGGTGCCGCTTACCTGTTCGATGGCACGACTGGTAATCTGCTCCAGACCTTTCTAAACCCTAACCCTGACCATCCCCCTTTTTCCCGCGACTTCTTCGGTAATTCTGTCACAGGCTTTGGGGATGACGTTCTCGTCTCTGCTCCGGATGAGGACATTGCGGGCGAGGACACTGGCGCCGTTTATCTCTTCGACGGAGCCACTGGCCAGCTCCTCCGGACCTTCCTTAGCCCCACCCCGGATGTCGACGACCTCTTTGGCTCGGCCATCGCTGTCGTCGGAAACAATATCGCAATTGCCGCAAGTTTGGACAGCACTGCGGCCGTAAACGGGGCACTGTGTATCTTTTCGATGGAAATGGGAACCTGATCACGACCATTGTCAGCCCGCAGCCGGTGCAGTTTGGCGGCTTTGGGAATGCTCTCGCAGCTTTTGGGGACAACCTGCTGATCGCAGAGCAAAGAGGCTTCACGGGTAACCTTCGGGCAGGGGTAGTTCACTTATTCGACGGCACTACTGGCGCGTTTATCCGCAGCTACTTCAATCCGACCCCTGAAAATTTTGAGTTCTTCGGCAACTCGTTGGCAGTCTCGGGCAATAATATCCTGGTTGGAGCACTTCGGAATATCAAAGGCAATTCCTTTCTTGGCGCTGCCTATCTCTTTGATGGCACGACCGGAGACTTGATCGAAACGTTCCTTAACCCCGATCCTTCGGTGCAGGATAGTTTCGCCCAACAGGTGGCGATAATCGGCAACAGCGTCCTGATCTCGTCTCCGTTTCAATCCAGTGATCCAGCGAACATATCGGGTGACGGCGTCGCCTATCTGTTCCAGCCTAAGAAAACCAAATAGGTGGTTGTCCTTCTGTGATCTCGCGGTGATAAAAAATGAGCTTTCGACGAGGGGCATTACACGAACTACACCAATCCTGTCGAAAGGCCCACCCATCTCGTTGCCGAAAACACCAAGCCAAGAAACGGTCCGTTTCGTGGCTCTACTAACACACACTAGTTTTAGAAATGAGGTGAAAAAATGCAATGGCTTAGCAAGAAGACTGTATTTAGTTTTCTACTATCAATGTTGCTTCTTACGCAGGTTGCCGCAGGCACTCGGTTCAAATCGTTCCGAATCCCCACCAGTAACAGCGAGCCAGAGGGCATCACTCTGGGCCCCGACGGCAATATGTGGTTCACCGAGACAGCCGCCAATCAGATTGGCCGCATCGACGCGAAGGGCAACATCACTGAGTTCGTTGTTCCTCAGCCACTTTCATCGCCTGTGGATATCGTTGCAGGAGCAGACGGCGCACTATGGTTCACCGAAGCATCTGGCTTTCCCGAAGGCATAGGGAGAGTGACAACCGGCGGTGTGTTCACGGGTTTTGCCCCCGACTGTGCCGGAGGCCAGCCGTGTAGCCTGACTCCTAGAGGGATTGCTGCGACTCCGGACGGGCTAATCTGGTTCGGTGATTCGGCCAGCAACTCTGTCGTCAAGCTGGACCCCGCCACCGGGGTCATGACCTTCTTTGCAATCCCGTCCAACGGCCGCCCGACCGACATCACGCTGGGCCCAGATGGCGCGTTGTGGTTCTGCGAAGGCATCAGCGATCAAATCGGCCGGATGGATGAGGCCGGGAATTTCACCCTATTCGGCCCCGTGACCGGTCCGAACGATCCCATTGCAATCACCACAGGCCCGGATGGCAACCTGTGGTTCGTTAACAAGTTCGAAAACATCATTGGCCGGGTCACCACCAGCGGCGTAATCACCGAGTTTACGATTCCCACTGCCAACGCCCAGCCGCAGGATATTACGGCGGGCCCGGATGGTAACCTGTACTTCACTGAACCACGCATCAATGAAATCGTACAGATCACTCCCAATGGTGTCTTCACGGACGTGCAGGCTATTAAACCCGCTGGCAGCCCATGGGCAATCACAAAAGACGCAGCTCGCAACCTTTGGTTCACCCAGATCGATGGCAACAAGATTTCAAAACTCGCGATACCGTAATTCGTAAGTCTACCAGCAGTGGACAATCTACTACTGGTAGGCTGACCTCTCTTTTGAAATTAGGCAAGGCATCTTGCACGATGCATCAAGAGATCGATTGGCTCTTACAAGATGGCGTAACAAATGGGCCTGAAAACCGTATAAATTCACTCCAAGACCACTAGGGTGGTATAACTGCGTCTTGTGAGCTCCGTTCACCAAGTCTCATTGCGGCAAAAAAAGAACTTCCGATGAAGAAAACGAGTCTAAGGAGGTGTCTGTATGAAAAGCATATTTAAAAACGCGAGGCGGCGAGCTGACGCCGCCAAACATGAGCGTACAAGGAGGTTGGTGATGAAGCACTTACTCGTGACCATCACAGCAGTATTCCTGGTGCTTGCTTTGGTTTTGGTTATGTCCCCAGCCTCAGTGGCGCTCGCCCATCCGCCCGGGATCACAACGCGCGTCAGCGTGAGCAGCGGGGGAACCGAGGGAAACCAGCAGAGCGAGCGGTCAGCCGTCAGCGGCGACGGCCGCTTCGTGGTGTTCGTGTCCCTCGCTGACAACCTCGTCCCCGGGGACACCAACAACGAGGCCGACATCTTCGTCCACGACCGTCTGACGGGAACCACGGAGCGGGTCAGCGTATCGAGCAAGGAGGAGCAGGCGAACGGGGACAGCAGCTTCTTGGGATTATTCCAGGAGCCAGCGATCAGCGCCGACGGTCGCTTCGTGGCCTTTGCTTCCACGGCCACGAACCTGGTCGCTCACGACACCAACAACGCAGAGGACATTTTCGTCCGCGACCGCCTCATGGGAACCACCGAGCGGGTCAGCCTGACCGGCAGCGGCGGTCAGGCCAACGCGGACAGCTCCTTCGCGTCGATCAGCGCGGACGGGCAGTTCGTGGCCTTCGGGTCGTTCGCCGACAACCTGGTCGCCGGGGATACCAACTTCACCTCTGACGTCTTCGTGCGCGACCGCCTGAACGGCACCACCGAGCGGGTCAGCGTGAGTAGCGCCGGGGCGGAGGGGAACAGCGCCTCGGACGGGAATGCCATCAGCGCCGATGGCCGGTTCGTGGCCTTCGAGTCATTCGCCTTCAACCTCGTCCCCGGTGACACTGACGATGCCGCAGTCGACATCTTCCTCAGGGATCGACAGAATGGGACCACAGAAGGAGTGAGCCTCGTCCCGGCGGGCTCGTCGGGCTTGGTGCAGCATAGCACCTCCCCCGCTATCAGCGCCGACGGCCGGTTCGTGGCCTTCGACTCCACCGAGACGAATCTCGTCCCGGGGGATAACAATGGTCGGCGAGATATCTTTGTCCGCGACCGCCAGACCGGGATCCTCGAGCGGGTCAGCCTGACCGACGCCGATGGCGAGAGCAACGAAGACAGCTTCACCCCGGACATTAGCGCTGACGGCCGCTTCGTCGTCTTCGGCTCGCTGGCGAGCAATCTAGTTGCCGGCGACACCAACCAAGCCAGCGACATCTTCGTGCGGGACCGCGTCGCCGGCACAACCGTCCGTGACAGCGTCAGCACTGCTGGGGCCGAAGGGGATTTGTTTGCAGATAGCTTCACTCCCTCCACCAGCGCCGACGGTCAGGTGGTCGCGTTCCATTCGGAGGCGGCGCTGGCTCCGGGCGGCACCGCCTTCACCGACGTGTACGTCCACGATGAGCGGCTGCCTACCGACCTGTCGGTCACCAAGTCGGACTCGCCTGACCCGGTGCGTAGGAACAGGGATCTGACCTATATCATCGTGGTCATGAACAACGGCGCCTCGGCCGACCCGGCCAGCCT
>DASWEH010000403.1:0-15928 GCA_036394895.1 Anaerolineales bacterium | reverse complement strand
AGACGCTTGATCACCTGGTTATCTCCAAGTTTGGAGATCACCAAGCGACGGGCATGAACCTTCTGTGCATCATCACCCGAAGCGCTATTGCGCGCGATGGTAATGAGACGTTCGGCTTCCCCACGGATCGCGTTGGCTTTGGCGCGTGTGGTCTGGATACGCTCGTGTATGAAAAACTGTTTGATAAGGTTTCGACGAAGCGCTACACGTGCGCCCGTCGTCCTTCCAAGTCTATAACCTGATACTTGATGTCGCATTGCAAATTACTCCGGAGCACTCGTTTCGTCTTTCATGTAGCCCTTTTCGCGCATTTTCTGGCGGAGCTCATCGAGACTCTTTTCACCAAAATTGCGGATGGACATGACTGCTGTCTCGCCTTTTTCAAGAAGGTCAAGCACATCACCGACAGTAGTGATACCCGTGCGTTTGAGTGAATTGAAGACACGCACCGAAAGGTCTAGGGCTTCCACAGGCGTATCGGCCAGTTCACTGGTCAAACGACTGCCGCCCACTTCCTTTTCCATCGAGATTGCCAGGGTCTCTTCAGAGACACCAGCAATATAGCGCAGGTGATCGATCACCAGTTTGGCAGCGGTGCTGAGCGCTCGCTCAGGAGAAATGGTGCCATCCGTCCAGATCTCCAAAACGAGCTTGTCATAGTTTGTGCTCTGACCCACACGAGCCGAAGTCACTTCCCAATTCACGCGCTTGACCGGGCTGTAGATCGCATCAATCGGCAATTCACCGATCGGCATGTGTCCACTGCGTTCGTTGGCGGGTGAATATCCGCGGCCGCGCTCTACCGTGAACTCAAGATCAAGCTTGGTCTTGGGTCCATCGACTGTAAAGAGATACAGCTCGGGGTTGACAATTTCCACTTCGGCAGGCGTAATGATATCTGCCGCAGTGACCGTCCCCTCGCCACGTACTTCCAGATTCATGCGGGTGGTATCCACACCGTCAAGTTTCAGGCGCAATTGCTTGACCTGCAGAGTCACCTGGATGACATCTTCCCGAACCCCGGGAATCTCACTGAACTCATGTAACACATCCGCGATACGAATGGACGTGACCGCCGCGCCTTCCAAAGAAGATAACAAAACGCGGCGCAGCGCGTTCCCCAATGTCACGCCATAACCGCGTTCAAGGGGACTGATAACAAATTTTCCGTAATTTCGAGCTTCAGCTTCACGCTCGATTTTCGGCATAACCATATTCGTGATACCCATCACGGTTCACCTCTCCCTGTAAGAAAACAGAAGAAAATTCACTGGCTAGACGTACTACCAGCGCAAGTAAAAGCAATATCTACCGTGAGTAGTATTCGACGATCAACTGTTCGTTCAGGAAACCGTCGATTTCCGCACGTTCAGGAAGACGTTGAATGTTGCCAGATAACTGCTTTGTGTCACGATTCAGCCAGCTTGGTGATGTGCGAGCATCTGCCAAGTCACCTACTTCTTTGAAGTAGGTTAAGCCACGTGAGCCATCCCGTACACTAACCGTGTCTCCCTCTCTGAGAAGCATGGAAGGCACATCCGTACGGCGGCCGTTCACCATGAAGTGACCATGGGTCACGAGCACACGAGCCTGCGCACGATTCGCCGCAAACCCAAGGCGATAGACAACGTTGTCAAAGCGCGACTCAAGGATCTGCAAAAGATTTAGACCCGTCAGACCGCGGCGCTGAAGTGCAACTTCATAATAGCGGCGGAACTGGCGTTCTAAAACCCCGTAAACACGTCGGGCGCGTTGCTTGGCGCGTAACTGGCGCAAATAATCGGATTCACGACCAGAACGGTTACCACTTCGGCTGCCCGTACGTCCATGTTGACCAGGTGCGAAGTTGCGTCGGTCGATCGCACATTTCGGAGTGAAACAGCGTTCGCCCTTCAGATAAAGCTTTTCGCCTTCGCGCCGGCAGAGTTTACAAACCGGACCAAGATTCTTCGACATATATTACTTTCCTCTACATCAAATCACACGCGGCGCTTTTTCGGCGGTCGACAGCCATTATGCGGCACCGGCGTAATATCAGAAATTGAACGGACTCGTAGTCCCATGGCCTGAACGGCACGAATCGCGTTTTCACGACCCGGACCAGGTCCTTTTACAAACAAATCGACTTCCTGTATACCCAGTTGCTGAGCAGCTTTAATTGCTTGTTCAGCAGCCAGGCGAGCCGCAAACGGAGTGCTCTTGCGGGAGCCCTTAAAGCCGGCGGAACCAGCACTACCCCAGGCAACTGTATTGCCTTCTGTATCTGTGATTGTGACAATCGTATTATTAAAGGATGCAAAGATATGCACCTGCCCAGAGGACAACGCGCGTCTGGTTTTCTTTGCGCCTGCCGTTCGGCGTGTGGAACGTACACTTTGAGCCATAATTCATTAACCTCTTATTTCTTGGCGCCACGGCGACGACCGCGTCCAGCCACTGTCTTCTTGGTGCCTTTGCGAGTACGTGAATTCGTGCGCGTACGCTGACCACGAACCGGCAAATTGCGACGATGGCGCATGCCGCGATAAGACCCGATCTCGATCAGGCGCTTAATGCTCATTTGAACTTCGCGGCGCAAGTCACCTTCCACCTTGTAGTTCTTGTTAATGAACTCGCGGATCGCAGCCACATCGGCTTCAGACAGATCCTTCACCCGTGTATCCGGATTGACCTTTGTCTGAGCCAAGATTGCCTGCGCGCGAGTCGGTCCTATCCCATAAAGATAGGTCAAGCCAACTTCAACCCGCTTATTGCGGGGCAGATCAACACCTTCAATTCTCGCCATAGTTCATCTATCCCTGTCGCTGTTTATGCTTTGGATTTTCGCAGATTACAAATACGATGCCTTTGCGCCGGACAATTCTGCATTTGGCGCAGCGCTTGCGTATCGATGGAGAAACTTTCATGACAATACTCCTTACTAACTTCCATTCACTAGATAGCCAAGTTTTTAATTATACACGTTCGTCTTTACTTCGTCTAGATTACACGAAATCTATCAGGATCATCGGACAGTCAGGATAAGAGGCTTTCCTTCGGTGACAGCAACAGAATGTTCAAAATGTGCTGTCAATGATCCATCCGCAGAGACTACCGTCCATTGATCGGGCAGGACACGTGTTTCTGCCGTGCCAACAAGTACCATGGGCTCAAGGGCAATGGTCATACCGCTTTTGAGCGGCATCCCAGTACCCGGTTTGCCATAATTCGGAACTTGTGGTCCTTCGTGCATTTGCCTTCCAACGCCGTGGCCCGTATATTCACGGGTTAGGTAATAACCACGGCTTTCCACATAATTTTGTATCGCCGCAGAAACGTCACCTGTGCGGTTGCCCACACACATCTTTTCGATGCCTGCTTGTAGAGCGCCTTCCGTGACATCAAGAAGATCCTGCGCTTCTGGAGAGATCGCACCCACACCAGCCGTGAGGGCTGAATCAGCGACCATTCCCTCGAATACCGTTCCGCAATCAATTGAGACGATGTCTCCGGCTTTGAGCTTACGCTTTTTGCTCGGAATGCCGTGGACAAGTTCCTGATTAATGCTCACCGTAATCGAAGAGGGGAACGGTGGGTGACCATATCCCTTGAACGGCGATACACATCCATGTTTCCTTAGCACTTCCTCAGCAGCTGCGTTGAGGTCGGCAGTGGAAACACCCGGTTGTAAAAGTTCTTTTGCAGTCGCCAGGACGGTTGCATTGATTCGCCCTGCCTCGTGCATAATCTGTAGCTCGGCTAGGCTTTTAAGATGTATCTGGCGTGACCAACTCATATGATTTATTTATTCACGGCAGCCAATAAATCCTGTGTTACCTGATCTATCGACCGTGTTCCATCAATTTCAACTAATTTGCCGTGATCTCGATAATAAGAGATAAGCGGTGAGGTCTGATTGAAGTAAACCTCGATACGATGCTTCACCGTTTCAGCCTTATCATCATCACGCTGATAAAGTTCAGACCCGTCAAAATCGCACACGTTATCGTTTTTCGGCGGGTTCGACTTCTCATTAAAAATATGACCATTTGCACGGCAGGTCCAGCGACCGCCCAAGCGTTCAACGAGGACATCTTCGTTAGCAGTCACAAATGGCACGACATCCACATGTCCATTAAATTCCTGGAGCATTGACTCCAAGGCATCAGCCTGGGCTGGCGTGCGGGGAAAGCCATCCAGAATGGCACCTGATTCACAGTCCGGACGAGAGAGCCGTTCTCTGATCATGGCAATCGTTACATCATCCGGGACCAATTCTCCTTTGGTCATATAGGTTTGAGCAAGTTTTCCAAGCTCAGTCTGATTCTTAAGGTTCTCTCGGAACAGGTCACCTGAGGAAATGTGAGCTAATCCCGTTTGTTCAGATAAAATCTTCGCCTGCGTACCTTTACCAACGCCCGGAGGACCGAGCAGGACAATGAAGGTCGCCATAAATACTCCTAGCTGATGAGAAGTTTTTCTTGATAACCGTGCAACTTAAGCTCAGCTTCAATATTCATAAAGGTGTCGCGGACAACGCCAACAACAATAAGCAGACCAGAAGATGTCGTCAAGAACAAGGTTGCCCCAGTGGATGCGGCTGGAAGAATCAGCCTTAATAGAAATGGCATGATCGCAACCGTGCCTAACAATACAGCTCCTGGAAGAGTAATACGACTTTGGATACGGCTCAAATATTTCTGAGTCGCCGCTCCCGTGTGTACACCAGGAATTTGAGCGCCGGAACGCTTTAAGTTATTCCCGTAATCTTGTTGTTCAAAAATAACGGTCGTATAGAAATACGTAAAGCTCACAACCATGATGAAATACAACACCCAGTACCCCCAGGAACCTGTACCCGTTGCATTAAAGAAATTTTGAGTCGCCGTGGCAACGTTCTTCACCCATCCCGTATTTGACGTGAGGAAATAACTAGCGATGATCGCCGGGAATTGCAGAATAGCACTGGCAAAGATCAAAGGGATCATCCCAGAAAGATTAACCATCAGAGGCAAAGTAGGCTGGGGCATTCTGACAGACTTGCCGCGCTGGATTGCGTAGAAAACCTGGCTCTTTTGCGGATACATGATTGGCACGTTACGGCGTCCCTGCTGAACATATACAATTGCCAACACTGTCACGACAATCACGATGACCATTGCAAAAAGTAATATCCAGCGATTCTGTTCGTCCAGCCAAAGTGTCTGAAAGTTAGCTGGAATCTGAGATACGATCCCTGCAAAGATAACGAGGGAGAGTCCCTGTCCGCGGATGCCGTACTCAGAGATCAATTCACCTAACCAGATCGCAAACATGGTCCCCGCTGTCATTACCAGCAGAACAGTTAGCGAAGGAAGCCAAAGCTCGTTTGTAAAAGCAAACTGGATAACGGGCCGACCCACGCCTTGGATTGCAAGGGAGTTGAATATGTTGATCTGGCCGATCGCGGAAAGAACTGCCATCGGGACAGCCAAATAATACGTCCACTTCTCCATCCAACGTCGTCCTTCACGCTGATCTTCCTGCATTCGGCGCTGCAGGGAAGGGATAATCGGGATCAGCAATTGCAAGATGATTTGGGCGGTAATGTAAGGATACACACCCATGGAAAGAAGAGAAAAGTGAGCAATTGTGCCACCCGAGAGCAAGTTCAGGAATCCCAGAAAACCTCCCGAACCGCCTTGTGTATTGAAGAAAGCCGCTAAGGCTTCTCGGTCAGCTCCCGGCACCGGGATATTTGCTGCAATGCGGAAGAGCATCAGTATTCCGAGCGTGATGAGCAGTTTTCTGCGAATATCTTCCGAGCGCCATAGAAAACGCCACGCAGATTGTTTCTTGTCAGGCATCTAGACAGTCCTCTTGACTCAGAATTAACCAATCAACTCAACACTGCCGCCAGCCGCTTCGATCTTTGACTTGGCGCCAGCACTCACACGATGAGCACGCACTTTGAGGGCAACCTTCATCTCGCCTCGCCCAAGGATCACTACAGGGTTGCGAGGATCACGAAGCAAATGAGCTTGCTCCAGTGCTTCAGGGTTGACTTCAGCATCTACTTTGAAGGATTCGGTGAGTTGATCCAAATTGACTTCGTTGTATTCCACTTGATTGCGCGGCGTAAAGCCCTGGCCACGCATAAATGGCAGTCGGCGATAGAATGGCAGGTTGCCACCCTGACGGTACATATTTCCGCCTTGGCCGGAGCGCGCGCCCTCACCTTTGGTACCGCGCCCAGCCGTTTTGCCCTGCCCGGCGGAGATACCGCGTCCCACGCGCTTTCGATTCTTTTTTGAGCCCGGATTAGGCACAAGATCGTTTAGTTTCATCGGTCGTTCCTACTCTTCAATCTGAACTAAATGAATGACTTTGCGGATCATTCCGCGTAAAGCCGGATTATCCTTGTGTTCCACAGTTTGATGCATGCGGCGGAGACACAGTGCGAGAACGGTTTTCTTTTGGTCCTTGGTATAACCAATGGGACTACGAACCAGAGTGACTCGCACAGTTTTGTCGCCAGCTTCTTTGTTAGGCATTTTGCTTCCTCCGTTCCCAGAACGGCAGCAATTCATTGACGTTTTTGCCGCGGCGAGCTGCTTCTACCTGAGGTGACTTCAACTGCTCAAGAGCATCAAACGTTGCCTGTACCACATTCAAAACAGTGGCGCTGCCCTGTGACTTGGTCAAGATATCGCGGACACCGGCCACTTCAAGCACAGCCCGCACACCACCTGCGGCGATCACGCCGGTACCAGGAGAGGCAGGTTTGAGCATTACACGTGCACCAGCCACCTTTCCTAATACTTCATGAGGGATGGTTGTACCAGAGAGATTGACAACATGCATATTCTTGCGAGCGCGTTCCGAGGCTTTGCGCATGGCATCCGGCACAGCATTCGCCTTGCCAACACCCATCGAGATCGTGCCTTTCTTATCACCAACTACAACAGTGACACGGAATTGAAAACGGCGGCCACCTTTTACAACCTTGGCAACGCGGGCGATCTCGATCACACGTTCTTCAAACTGGTCCTGCGCTTCAAAATTCTGCTGTTCAGTTTTTTCGTATTCTGCCATTTCTTTCTCCAGTTAAGCCTAAAATTTCAGGCCACCTTCACGCGCACCATCTGCAAGTGCCTTGATACGTCCAATATAGCGATAGCCACCGCGATCAAAAACAACCGCCTGAATGCCTTTATCCTTGGCGCGTTCAGCAACGGTCTGACCAACAATCTTTGCCTGTTCCGATTTTTTCAGACCCTTCATTTTTTCACGCAAATCGCGATCCACGGTTGAGGCAGATAAGAGAGTACGACCTGTTTGATCGTCGATGACCTGCACATAAATGCCAGACAAACTTCGATAGACGTTCAAACGCGGACGTTCCGTTGTTCCCAATATATTTTTTCGTACGCGGACATGACGGCGTGCGCGTGCGATAGAGCGAGAATTTTTTGCCATGGCTTACTTGGCTCCTTTACCGGCCTTACCGGCTTTGCGACGGATCTTTTCGCCTAGATAGCGAATTCCCTTGCCATGATATGGCTCGGGGGGTCTGACACGACGGATTTCGGAAGCGGTTTGACCGACGACTTCACGGTCATAACCAAGCACCTTGATCTGACGCGTTTTCAGATCCACTTCAAAAGAGATTCCGGACGGCGGCTCCATCTTCACGGGATGTGAATAACCAACGAACAAGGCCAGGTCTTTTCCCTGCATTTCGGCGCGGTACCCCACGCCTTCCACTGCAAGCACAACTTCAAAACCAGAACTGACGCCATGCACCATATTCGCGATCACGGCCCGAGTGGTGCCATGCAACGCGCGTTCTTTCGGATGATCCGATTTGCGCGTGATGACCACCTCACCATTTTGCAATTCAATGCCGACGAGCGACGAAAAGGTTCGCTTCAGTTCGCCCTTCGGTCCTTTTACGTGGACATCCGAACCCTGTACATTAACTTGCACACCGTTCGGCACTGCCACTGGTAAACGTCCAATCCGAGACACTTAATACCTCCTACCACACTTTACAAAGGATCTCGCCGCCCACACCCAACTGTCGGGCACGAGCACCGGTCATAACACCCTTGGGTGTTGAAAGGATGGCTACGCCGATTCCCGAAAGCACCCAGGGAATATCCTGTTTCTTTGTATAAATACGTCGTCCAGGTTTGCTCACACGCTCGATCCCGGAAATCACCGGACGACGCTCGCGCCGTTCGCCTACGTACTTAATTTTCAGGCGCAAAACCTTTTGAGGGGACTGCTCACCTTCGGCGACATCAAATCCCTCGAGATAACCTTCATCTTTCATGATTTTGGCAATCTCAATTTTGAGCTTTGAACTCGGCATTGCAACCAGTGAATGACCTGCCATCACAGCATTCCGGATGCGGGTCAGCATATCAGCAATTGGATCAATAATAGTCATGCTATCACCTCTACCCGCTTACCATGAAGACTTCACGACACCAGGGATCTTGCCCTGTAATGCCATTTCACGAAAACAAATTCTGCACAACCCAAAGCGGCGGATGTAACCACGTGGGCGTCCACAACGGACGCAGCGATTACGCACCTGAGTGGCGTGCTGCCGACGAGCTTCACGGTATTGCATAGCTTTCTTTGCCATAATTTACGCTTCCTTCTTGCTGAACGGCATCCCAAGCAACTGCAATAGTGCACGTGCCTGGTCATCGTTTTTGGCAGTGGTCACGATTGTGACCTCCATGCCGCGCAACTTGTCAATTTTGTCGTATTCGATCTCGGGGAAGATCAACTGGTCACGTAGACCGAGTGTGTAATTCCCGCGTCCATCAAAAGCGTTGGGAGATACACCGCGGAAATCACGCACACGCGGGAGAGCTGTACTCAGCAAGCGATCCAGGAAAGCCCACATACGATCCCCGCGCAGGGTGACTTTGGTTCCAATTAAGCGGCCTTCGCGCAGCTTGAAATTCGCGATACTCTTGCGAGCCTTGGTCATCACCGGCTTCTGGCCCGTTATGATTGTCAAATCTGACACTGCAGCTTCCATCGACTTCGGATTATCCATTGCTTCACCCATACCAATGTTCACAACGACCTTGGTAATGCGCGGTACCTGCATGATGTTCGTAAGATCGAACGCTTTGCGCAGAGCAGGGACAATCTCATTGTTATATTTTTCTTGCATTCTGTTCATTGCTATGACTCCGCGACTAATCGATCAACGCCTGGCAGTTCTTACATACACGACGAGCCCCATCCTCATCGCGTTGAACAGCCACACGTGTTGGTTCACCGCATTTTGGGCAAACCAGCATCACATTTGAGATGTCGATTGCTCCTTCAAACTGGATCCGGCCTGGGTTAATATTGCGACCCGCTTGCGTCTGCACCTGCTTCTGATGCTTGGTGCGAATATTCACACCCTGCACAACAACGCGGCGATTATCCAAAAACACGTTAATCACCTCACCGCGCTTGCCTTTATCTTCCAGGCGACCACTAATGACTTCGACGGTATCGCCTTTACGAATCTTGACTTTCATACCTAAATACTCCTCGACCTATAGCACTTCAGGGGCCAGTGAAACGATCTTCATAAAACCTTTTTCACGAAGTTCTCTGGCAACGGGTCCAAAAATACGAGTGCCTCTCGGGTTGACTCCATCAGCATCTAGAATTACAGCGGCATTGTCATCGAAGCGTATATGAGAGCCATCTTCACGACGCCATTCCTTCGAACAACGCACGATGACCGCGCGCACTTTTTCGCTTTTTTTTACGCCACCTTGCGGTGAAGCGGATTTTACAGAAGCGACAACAATGTCACCGATGCTTCCATACTTACGGCTGGAACCACCGATCACATGGATGACAAGCAGTTCGCGGGCACCGGAATTGTCAGCAACCTTCAGCCGAGACTCATGCTGAATCATTGTTGGCCTCCGCCTCTTCGTTCACTTCCACATTCAAATCAGCGACTCCAGTGTCAGCAGTACGGATCTCTTTTTTAACAATGCTTTCCACCACCCACCGTTTATCGCGGGAAAGGGGGCGCGACTCAATGATTTGAACCTGATCACCAATCTGGCAACCGATCTCATCATGAGCTTTCACACGTTTGCTGGAATGGATAACCTTGCGGTAGAGAGGATGACGAAATTTACGTGAAATCTCTACCACGACCGTTTTGGTCATTTTATTACTGGTGACAACACCAGTCATGCGACGACGATTATTCATCCTTCACCTTCCGTCCCAGCCGCGGCTTGCTGACGCAGAATGGTCTGCATTCGGGCAATGTCACGGCGCAAAACGCGCAAATGGCTGGTATCTGTTAACTGGCCGGTCACCTGCTGAAAGCGAAGTTTCATCAGTTCTTCACGGGCATCCGTCAGCTTTGTTTCAATTTCACCTGATTTCAGGTCGCGCAAAGCACTCGTTTTTGTTGACTTCATGCCTGCTCTCCTGCATCAAGACGAGCTACGATCTTGGTTTTGATCGCGAATTTGTACTGGGCATGCTTGAGCGCCTGAAGAGCTGTCTCTGAATCCAGACCGCCAACTTCGAACATAATCCGACCCGGCTTGACAACTGCCACATAATATTCGACATTACCTTTCCCGGAACCCATGCGGGTCTCGGGTGGTTTGTGCGTATATGGCTTCGATGGGAAAATCCGAATCCAGACTTTCCCGCGGCGCTTCATTTCATGGACGATCGTCCGACGGGCTGCTTCGATCTGCCGGGCAGTCACCCAGCCTGGTTCCAAGGCTTGCAAACCATATTCACCGAAGCTCACCTCTGCACCACGCAGAGCTTTACCTCTCATTCGACCGCGCATTTGCTTGCGCCACTTTACACGTTTTGGCATCAACATAATTACTACCTCATCAAAAGCAACTCACTACGCGTACGCGGCTATTCGCTCACGTATACGCCTTCAGTTGCCTCCGCCTTTTCTTCAGTTTCAGGGACAGCTTCGCCTTTGTAAACCCAGACTTTCACACCCAGCTGACCATAGGTTGTGCTGGCTTCCGTCTTGGCGAAATCCAGATTCGCGCGCAGCGTTTGTAGAGGAACGCGTCCATCACGCAACGTCACGTCACGGGACATTTCCGCGCCACCCAAGCGACCACCCACCATGATTTTGATCCCCTGTGCACCCTGACGCATTGCCTGTTGAATGGCACGCTTCATTGCGCGGCGATAAGCAATACGGCGCTCCAGCTGATCAGCGACATTACGCGCCACCAGCGTGGCATCGGTATCAGGTGAACTGATTTCCTTAATATCAAGATCCACTTTCTTTCCAACCAGCGTTTCAAGTGCATGGCGGATTTTCTTAACACCTTCGCCCTTACGACCGATCAAAATACCGGGCTTGGCAGTATGAATTGCAACGCGGACCTTGCCAGGATAGCGCTCCACCTCAACCCGGGAGATACCCGCTTTGCCGTTTTTCACAGTGTCAGGCAGATCCTTGCGAAGCTTGCGCACATTAGTGTCTTTTGAAGAACCGCCCTTGGAAACCGTTCCTTGTAACAGGCTGCGAATGGCAAAATCCTGATGCAATTGATCACGGTACTGTGAGCCTTCAGCAAACCAGCGTCCCTGCCAGCCTTGATTAATACCAAGGCGCATACCAATTGGATGAACTTTACGACCCATAATTTCTCCTTACCTTCTACGCCCCGCGCTCGCGCAAGACGACTGTAACATGGGAATTGCGGCGCAGGATCGGCTTGAAACGACCGCGTGCACCAAATCGACGCCATTTGCGGGTCGGGGCCTCGTCAGCAAAGATCTTGGCAACGTACAGATCATCGCGGCTGACGCCAAAATTCTCTTCCGCATTTGCTACCGCAGAGACAAGCAACTTACGGACGGGCAACGCGGCGGCTTTTGGAACAAAGCGCAGCATTTCCAAGGCATCGTTGGCATTCTTGCCTCTGACGAGATCAACCACCAGACGAACCTTTTGGGCTGACATGGGGAGAAAACGTAAATGTGCCTGAATATCAGTCATTGTCTACTCCTAGCCACCAGCGGGCGCGGCTTTCTCGGCAGCCATATGACCGCGGAAGGTGCGCGTCGGGGCGAATTCGCCCAATCGATGGCCGACCATGTTTTCGGTGATGTAGATCGGAACATGTCGGCGTCCATCATGCACTGCGATGGTGTGACCCACCATTTGCGGGAAGATCACGCTGGCACGACTCCATGTCCGCAACACTTTCTTCTCACCTTTTTGGTTCATGGCTTCTATTCTCTTGAGAAGCTTGGGCTCGATAAACGGGCCTTTTTTCAATGATCTTGACATATCTTTCCTCTATCGATTAGCGGTTCGTCTTGCTGCGACGACGCACAATATACTGGTCAGTTTTCTTGTTACGACGGGTCTTATAACCTAGGGTAGGTTTACCCCATGGGCTTTTTGGACCTGGCAGACCAATCGGCTGGCGGCCTTCGCCACCACCATGAGGATGATCGCGTGGGGACATGGCCGAGCCACGAACCGTGGGGCGGATGCCTTTATGGCGCTTGCGACCTGCCTTGCCTAGCTTGACATTTCCATGATCAAGGTTCCCAACCTGACCAACCGTGGCATAACAGACCTGGTGGATCAGGCGAACTTCACCGGAAGGCATACGCACTTGAGCAAAATCACCTTCTTTTGCGAGCAACTGCGCGGCGCCACCCGCCGAACGGACCATCTGACCACCGCGGCCCTCTTTGACTTCGATATTGTGGATCAAAGTCCCAACAGGAATATTGGAGATGGGGAGCGCATTCCCAGAACGGATTTCCGCGCCTGCACCAGCCATTACGGTATCGCCGACTTTGAGATCCGTTGGTGCGACAATGTAGCGCTTCTCGCCATCCACATATGTCAATAAAGCAAGTCGGGCGGTACGGTTCGGGTCATATTCGATCGCGGCGACTTTCGCAGGGATATCGCGCTTGTCACGTTTGAAATCAATCACGCGGATGAAGCGGCGATGCCCGCCACCACGATGACGAACGGTCACACGTCCATAAGAGTTGCGTCCACCACTCTTGCGCAATGGCACAAGCAGAGCGCGCTCCGGCTTGGATTTGGTAATTTCTTCAAAGGTGTGACCGGTCATATTCCGGGTACCCGGAGTTACCGGTTTGTATTTTTTTACGGCCATTACTGCACCCCTTCAAAAATTTGAAGTGTCTGACCCGCAGCCAGCGTAATGATAGCCTTCTTATAACCGACCTTGCGAACAAGCAAGCGGCGGCTGCGAAGGCGGCGACCACGTTTGGCGGGGACATTGATAACATTTACACGCACAACATTGACATCATAAAGCGTTTCAATTGCATCTTTGACTTGTGTACGTGTGGCGGTGTCCGCAACAACAAATGAATATTGATTTAGTTTGCCAGATTGATAGCTGGATTTTTCAGTTACCAATGGGCGGCGAAGGACATCATAAATCGTGGACATTCTCTACTCCTATCCTAGATTCGCCACCAGGGCATCCAAAGCCTTCACTGGCAAAATCAGCTTATCGTAGCCAAACAGGTCACGAATATTCAGATAGCCTGCTAGCAAAACCTTCGTATCACTAAGGTTATTTGTCGTCTTCGTAACCATCTCATACGCTTGATCCTTTTCAGCCAAGAGAACGAGTGCGGTTGACTGTCCAACAAGATTCTTCAGCGCTTCCACCATAACACGCGTCTTGGTTTCGGACAGAGTAAGCTCTTCCACCACCACGACACCCGACTCAGCGGCTTTCGCCGATAAAGCGGAACGGAGAGCAGCCTGTCGCATTTTCTTGGGCATCCGCTGTTCATAGCTGCGAGGATGAGGAGTGTGAATACGTCCACCACCGACCCACTGCGCAGCACGGCGAGAACCCTGACGAGCGCGCCCGGTCCCTTTTTGCTTCCATGGCTTTGCACCGCCTCCGGCCACCTCACTGCGAACCTTCGTCTCGTGAGTACCGAGACGTGCATTTGCCATCTGACGAACATAAGCCTGGTGCATCAAATCCACATTAATTGGGGCTTCAAAGATCGCGGATGGAAGTTCCACCTCACGCAACTTTTTGCCCTCTATATCCAGAACATCTACTTTCATAGTTACCTTGCTCCGATTTCTCCAGCAGTCGTTACTGCTTTCGAGCCTCTTTGATTACGACCAGGCCGCCCTTTCCACCGGGCACTGCACCATGAACACCGAGCAAATTGCGCTCCGCATCCACCAAAACAACTTTCAACGCCTGAACTGTGACACGTTCATTGCCCATATGCCCTGCGCCGCGCGCGTTCTTGAGCACGCGACCTGGAGTGGTACCAGAGCCGCGCGAACCGGGAGCACGAAGGCGATCAGACTGACCATGTGTCTTCTTGCCGCCTTTGAAATGATAACGTTTGACCGCACCGGCAAAACCTTTTCCCTTGCTAGTACCGACCACGTCAACATGTTCACCAATGGCAAAAAGGTCAACTGTTAATTTATCACCCACATTAACAGTTTCTTTTGAGCGAAATTCGCGCAAAAAACGCATAGGAGGTAAATCATTGGCTTTCAAATGTCCCAATTCACCAGATGCCAACTTCTTAGGGTGAATCTCTCCAAAGCCAAGTTGAACTGCCACGTACCCATCGCGTTCTTGATTGCGTACCTGGGTAACGTAACATGGCCCAGCTTCGATGATCGTCACAGGATAAGCGACGCCTTGCTCATCGAAGATCTGGGTCATGCCGATCTTCTTTCCAATAAGCCCTTTTAACATGCTCTGTTTTCTCCTTCAAAGAAATTTAGCGAGACTGTCAGTCGGGGCTTCGACTGCATCATCTCCAGGCAGCACAGTAAACAATCTGGTGGGACGTTCAGGATTTTGTTGTCCCTGACAGTACTGTTCTTGTGCTGTCGAAATTAGAGAGCAGAGATAACGTGCTAGTCTCTACTCTCCAGTAACGACCAATTAGATTTTTATTTCAATATCCACGCCCGCCGGCAAATTCAACCGCATCAACATATCGATTGTCTTTGAGTCCGGATCGAGAACATCGATCAAACGATTGTGCGTGCGAATCTCGTAATGCTCGTGCGAGTCTTTGTCTATGAATGTCGAGCGCCGAATTGTAAACCGTTCGAGCTTTGTTGGCAAGGGTACGGGCCCAACTACATGAGCGCCGCTGCGTTCAGCCGTTTCAACAATACGCTTAGCAGACTGATCCAGGACACGATGATCGTAGGCTTTGAGCCGGATGCGGATTTTTTGTTTTGCCATGCCTATACCTATTCAATAATTTTGGTGACGACACCCGCACCGACGGTCAGACCGCCTTCACGGATGGCGAACTTCGAACCCTGCTCTAATGCCACAGGCACGATCAATTGCACCGTCAAGTTGACATTATCACCCGGCATCACCATCTCTACGCCCTCAGGCAGGGTGATATCTCCCGTCACATCCATCGTGCGGATGTAAAACTGCGGTCGATACCCACTGAAGAATGCCTTGTGCCGCCCACCTTCCTCTTTCTTGAGAACGTACACTTCCGCCAGGAACTTCTTGTGTGGCGTGATCGAACCAGGCTTGGCTACCACCTGTCCACGCTCCACATCTTCTCGTTCGATGCCGCGCAATAACAGACCAACATTGTCGCCTGCCATGCCTTCATCCAACTGCTTGTGGAACATTTCCACGCCGGTCACTACTGTGCTGGTGCTCTTCTCATGCAACCCAATGATCTCAGCGGGCTCACCCACTTTGACCATCCCACGGTCAATACGCCCTGTTACCACAGTGCCACGCCCTTTGATCGAGAAGACATCTTCCACGCTCATCATGAAGGGTTTATCTGTCTCGCGCTTGGGCTCGGGAATGTATTCATCCACCACCCGCAACAACTCTCGAATGCTCTCATATTCCGGCGCATTCGGATCTGTGCTCGTGCTATCCAAGGCTTG
>DASWEH010000402.1:0-5083 GCA_036394895.1 Anaerolineales bacterium | reverse complement strand
TGGTCAAATTCACCAATGCCGTAATCGGCGTATTTTTCCAGCAAACTATTCAAAATCTCCCTTGCCACGGGAGTAAATGTATTGAAGAAATTGGCTTTCTTCTGGCGTAGCTTTTCCGCTCGTTCACGTCTTGTGACTAATGGTGCGTTATACGCCACATGCAATAACAAATCCAACGCATCAGCTTCTTCATGATGGGTCACATACGCAAGGTGATCAGGGTCGATGCCGCGGGAGCGCAATTGATTCAAAATCTCGGCACGCTGCTCGGCAAGAGGCCATGTTTTGCGCAAATGCTCGGCGGTTAAGTTCAATCGGCGAATATTATCAGAAACGTAGTCAGTAAACTGAATCGTCTTGAGTACATTGCCTTCGGGGTCAAGTTCAAAGGCTTGTTCCCCTGCGATGTAGACCTGAACATTATCGAGATAATACTTGCGAGGTAATTCACCGATTTGTCGTTCCAGACCTGACAGGTCTTGGAGACCTGTCAGGTCTTTTTCGGGTTCAAGCGTTCCTTCCTCGCTATCCTGAATCTGTGTTTCGCTGCCTTCACTATCAATCTCGGATTTTGTCACGCGGACGGGATCACCATCAAAGGCAGGATCATAAAACAATTGTGTCGCGCCGACATAATCAATGATCGTGAACCAGAACTTGTTATGCTCTTCTGAAACTCGCGTCCCTCGTCCGATGATCTGTTTGAAATCGATCATCGAGCTGATGGGTTTGAACAAGACAATATTGCGGCAGGTGGATGCATCCACACCTGTGGTCAGCATTTGTGATGTGGTGAGAATCACGGGTGTCTCTTTTTCAGGGTCCTGAAAGTCATCCAAATGTCCCCGCCCGACAGCATGCTCATCACTAACCACTCGTGCCACATAATGCACATGGATTCTTGACAGGTCAGCGTTCAAGTTGTTCAACGCCTTGCGCATGTCCAATGCGTGTTCCTGATCCACGCAGAATACAATCGTCTTGTCAAAGCGATTTGTTCGTTTCAAGTATTCAGTTAAGTGCCTTGCGACAACTTCCGTGCGTGAGAGTAAAGAAATCAGTCTTTCAAAGTCTTTTGTGCCATACAAATCAGGGGGGATTTCCCGTCCGAACCTATCCAAAACACCTTGTTCAACCTGCAATCCGCTTGCATCTACATCAGGAATGACACGGTACACACGATACGGCGCAAGGAAACCGTCATCAATGCCTTGTCGCAGACTATAGAGGTAAATTGGCTCCCCAAAGTATTCATAGGTATCTACATTATCTTTTCGTCTTGGCGTGGCGGTCATACCAATTTGAGTAGCAGAGTTGAAGTATTCCAAAATCTTGCGCCAACTGCCAAATTCATTGGCTGAGCCGCGATGGCATTCATCCACGATGATCAGATCAAAGAAATCCCTGGGATACTGCTCGTAAAGATTTTCGCCAGTGATAGGATTTGCCAGTGCCTGATACAGCGAAAAATACACTTCACGACTCTTGAGCGCTTTGCCTTTTATCTTGTGCAAAGCTTGACCCATGGGTGAGAAGGTGCGGTCTTTCGCCTGGTCAATTAATACATTTCGATCTGCCAAATATAAGATGCGCTTCTTGCGCTTTGACTTCCACAATCGCCATGCAATTTGAAACGCGACAAAGGTCTTGCCCGTCCCTGTTGCCATCGTCAGCAAGATACGATTTTGCCCTTCTACTACTGCATTGACTGCCTTATTGATTGCCACCTGCTGATAATAGCGCGGTGCCTTCCCACCCACTTCTTGCCAGTATTGAGACAGCGAATCCATCTCATCTTTTTCGTCTTCAAACTTGAACGTGCCTTTGAATCTCCCCCATAAATCCTCAGGCGATGGAAAAGCATCCAAGTTACATTCCATGCCCGTGATGAAATCGTGCTCCACAATCCCTTTGCCGTTGCTGGAATAGGCAAACTTCACATTCAGCATTTCAGCATACTGAATGGCTTGCTGCAATCCTTTGGAGGGGTGAGCAAATTCTGCTTTTGCTTCTACAACTGCAATGGGAATATTCTGCCGAATGAACAGCACGTAATCAGGGCGCAAGCCTTCCTTGCGGGTGTGCCTGTCCCCAATGGGCACAATCCGTCCAGGCGTCAAGACCAACTGCTCGGTGATCGTTTCATCTTCCCAGCCAGCAGACTTGAGTTTTGGAAGTACATAAGTTCGGCAGGTGTCGGCTTCGTTCATGTCCCTTAGTGCTGTGAGTTAAGCATACTCCAAAAACGTAAATTTAGACAAACTTTCTGAAAATGACAATCTCTTGCAAGGTGGTCTGTACTACCTACATGACACCAGAGACGTAGATTGGTAACCCTGTCACGGGCTTGTAAATTCATTGCAACCCATTTTCTTTCAACGGGGTTCCTGTCACTTTTATTGCAATGGCCGCCGTACTTCGCGGACGCCGCTAAGCGGCAGTACCCAAAGGGTGCGGCGACAATCATATTTCGGCACAGAGGATTGTGAACGCCGTCCCTTCGGGTAGCAGTCCCGTGGAACGGCGCTCGGAGCGATTAGGGAAAGACCCCTGTCCGCTCTCTGTAAACTACCTGTAAACCTACTCTTCCCCATCTTCTGCTCCACTGGGGCGGGAGGAATTTCCGAAACAGCCGACCACTGTGGGGAAAAGGCACTTTGAAAACCACGTTGAGAACTCTAATTTAGGAAACAACTAGCCTAGTACAGGGTGAGTACAGGGCCAGTAAAGGACAAGTACAGGACCCCTCGACTCCAGTTGACTCTACTTGACATTCCTTGAGGGTCTCTCGAGAACCGTGCGGTCTGGTAAGGAACAGCATCATCACGAAAGCGAGATTGACAACATGACAAAGGTTCGATTTCATCCAATCGTCGAATGGTTTGCAGGCAAGATGGGCAACCTGGTCTTCCGTCGGTCCCATAATGGCAAAGTGTCGGTGTATGAGGCCCCCTATATGAAGGGGATAAAGTGGAGCCAGGCCCAGAAGGATCAGCGCTTGCGCCTCAAAGAAGCCTCAATCTACGCCAGCGCTGCGGTCGCCGACCCGGACATTCGTCCCGTTTATGTACAGATGGCAGAGGCGAATAACATGAACCCGAAGCGTCCATTCGACATGGCCGTCAAGGACTATTATCACACTGGCAACGACCTGCTCTGGAAGAAGCACATGGGCGATCAGGAGAAACCGAAGAACTGGAACATGGGCTATTACGCCTGGTATTTTAAGAAACAAAACCGGCGACGTTAAAGAATAGCGTTCATTCGCGAAAACACCTGCACTCCCTGCATGGATGCGAGCACATCCTGTTGGGCGATATTCATGTCTGTAATTGTCTGCATTTGATCGTCAGTCATCGTTTCCTGGATCTCTGCGATCAGTCATTGCTGGTGGACACAACAGATGTGCCAGTCTAATAATCAATGCGGTAATACAGGCTGCATATAGCTTTAAAGCGAGCGTTCATCTAGTAATAACCAACATTCGGAAGCGGGGTTGATTCGGATAGACTTATCCCTTCAAAAACTGTAAACAAGCCAATCAATTTTTCCTGATGGACAAATAGTATAATTTTGTCATTAGTTACACGCCAAAAGATACTCTAAATCGGTGACTATTAGTCTTATTTTGTCCTAGAATATATTCAATAGTCTCCTATAAATAATCCTATGAACCTATAGATCGACGATGATGACTTTTACCACTCGCCAGCGAGAGATCCTCAAGATCATTCTTGACGTCAACCGGCCAATTGGTTCTGTCGAACTGGCAAAATTGCTGCGTATCTCACCGAGACAGGTGAATTACAGCATGAAGGGCGTGAAAGTTTGGTTAAAGCAGCAGGGCAAGGATCTAAATGTTTTGCCGGGAGTGGGGTTTGCGGTTGATCTGACAGCCGACCAAATGCACACGCTCGCCCAAAAAATTAATATTCATTCCGATGTTCAGATTATTCTTTCGGTGAGTCAGCGCCAGCAATTGCTGGCGTTGTTTTTACTAACCAGAACGGAGCCATGCATCCTTGCCCAATTGGAGCAAATTTCGCATGTCTCCCGGATGACCATTCTGAAAGACCTGGATGAAGTTGACAACTGGCTGCAATCACAAGGGATCAGCCTGATTCGTAAGCCACACTTTGGAATTCAGGTCAGCGGAGCAGAGCACAACTGTCAGCAAGCCCTCGCAGAACTATTATGGGGCGAAACGCCTTTTAGTGAGGATCCCGTTACCGAAATCACTCATTCTGAGGGCTTGCAATTCAACTTACAAGGCGATGCCCGGCTTTTGCCGCTCGTTGGAAATATCAATCGTTATCTTTCCAGTTTGCCCATGCGGCGGGCTATCAGCCTGGTTGCCAAAGCAGAAGAGCAGTTGGGCGGTCGTTTCACCGACGATGCTGTTTTACACCTTGCACTTATTTTTGCCATCATGGCGACCCGCATCCAGAGTGGGAATCACCTCACGATTGAAGACAAACTTTTGACCTCTCTGCAATCCACGAAGATGTGGCAGATGGCTTCCTATGTTGCTGGCAAACTAGGGCGTGAGACAAACTCAATTTGGAAGTCTGGTGATGTAGCTGGGATCGCCATGGAAATGATGGCTACTCCGCGTAATGATGCGTTTCCGGGGGAATTGGAACGGGAGAGTGATTTCTCGGCGTTGGGCGAGCGCCTGCTGGAACATATTAGCCAGTCGTTCGGTATTTCGAAAATAAGGCATGATCACACCTTACAAAATGGCTTGCTCAATAACATTGTGCCAGCCTGCTTTAGACAACGGTTTAACCTTTGGTTCCCTGTGGCATTGAATAATGCCAGTTTGCCAGAGAGGTATGAAAAGGAACATGCTGTTGCGGGAGAAGTTGCGGAGCTGGTGCATGAATTTACGGGTGTGAACTTGCCTCAAAGCGAGATCAACAACCTGGTTGTGCTCCTGCGAGCCGCCTTCATCCGTAACCGATCGTATCGTTTCGATCGTGTCATTATCATTTGTCCAAGCGGGATGGCAACCGCACAATTGCTTGTGGCACGCTTGCACGCGCGCTTCCCCAATCTCAGCAACCTGGAAGTTATCTCTCTT
>DASWEH010000401.1:0-7770 GCA_036394895.1 Anaerolineales bacterium | reverse complement strand
AAGCTCTGTGCGCCCGATGAGTGGCAGCAGAATTGCCGCAACACAATTCACAAGGAGCCCTATCCCCGCCGCGCGGATCTTTCCCACGCGGTCCACAAACAGGGCAACGAATCCCTCACCTCCCAGTTCAGATAAGCCGATAACTGCGGAGGCCCCCGCTAGCGCGGCGATCTGCAATTTGAATGAGTCTTCGAGCCATACACCAAACATCAGGTTCACCACTTCGTTCGCAGCGGTCATTGAAAGTCCAATTGAGAAAGCGACCAACACAACGGGAGTGGTCATGATTTGCTTTGCGTGGCCAAACATGCCATCCTGATGATGAACGGGTTTCGCAGAATCAGTGAGGGTCAGCGCGATGAAAAGAAAGGCAATGAATCCCAGAATGCCTAAGATCCAAAACGGAGCAGACCATGTTGATCTGCCGATGATGAATCCCATGGCGGGGATGCCAAGGATAAAAGCCAGCGACCATGCAAATTCCATGATTCCGATTGCCGTGCCGCGTTTTTCATAAGAGATGTGATCGGCAACATAAGAAGTAAGCGAAGGGTCGAAGATCGCCTTGCCTACCAAGCCAAAGATCAAAGCGATCCCAAGCGTGGTGAGATTGGGAAACACGGCAACGAGCGCCGTGGATGCAACGAACAAGGCTAGTCCCAGCAACATACCGAACTTGCGCCCACGCGTTTCAATGAAAGGGAAGATGAACGGATCCACCGCGCCGACGATAGCTCGGTTAGCGACCAAACCTGAGATAACGCTGATATCCACTCCAAGCCCGCGGGCGAAGATCGCAAGAAACGGATAGATCATCCGATATGCAGTGTTCATTACAACTCGTATGAGCGTATACGCTGCGAGAGAAAAATAACTCACGGAGAAGGCTTTAGTATCAATGATTTGATTACAAAGTAAGAATGGAATATCTGCGAAGAATACCACAAAAGTTAGGGGAAAGTGTGTCAACCAGAAAACAAGACTCGCTTTGTCTTATTACATCCATCACTCGCTTTTGATGATACTCAATACTAACTCTCCATAAGTATGTTTGTTACAATTTTCACAAATATATATGAATATACGTATATAACGCCAAGGAGAACAAATGAACGCAAATCTTGAAACCGAGATTACCCAACTCCACGCTGAAATCTGCGCAGGTCTTGCAGACCCAAATCGCATCTTGATCTTATATGAACTCTCGCAATCCTCTCGCAATGTGACTGAACTCGCCACAAATTTGAATATGCCACAGCCGCTGGTGTCACGCCATTTGAAGGTTTTGCGGGAACGCGGCATGGTGATTCCGCATCGTAAAGGTACCGTCATTGAATACACGCTCGCAGATGATCGCTTGATTCAAGCGTTGGATTTACTGCGAGCAGTCATGCGTGATGGTTTGACAAAGCGTGCAGAGTTAATTGAAGCACTTGCATAATGCGCATTGTCGAAGATCCCGCGTTAGCGGGGGCGCGAACAAATTTCATGGAGGCCTAAAATGGTCGAGAAAAAGAATAAACTCACACTGGTCGTACTAAGCGGGGACCTCGACAAAGTGATGGCGTCTTTCATCATTGCAGCTGGAGCAGCCGCGGCAGGAATGGAAGTCGTTATGTTCTTCACTTTCTGGGGGTTGAAAGCCATCCAACGCGATGGCATCTTCACAGGCAAGGGATTATTCGGTCGCATGTTAGGTGTCATGAACCGGGGGGGTCTGAACGCCATCGGTCCATCTCGCCTCAACATGGGCGGCATGGGACGTTGGATGTTCAAGCTCATGATGAAGCAAAAAGGCGTTACCCAACTCCCTGAATTGCGCGAAGCCGCGATTGCATTGGGCGTTCAACTCCTACCCTGCCAAATGAGCATGGATGTGATGGAAATTACCTGCGACGATTTCATTCCCGAAGTTGCTGAACCTGTCGGCGTAGCAACGATGCTGGAACATGCACAAGAATCCAGCATTCAATTCTTTATTTAGCCTCACTCTCATAGGAGCAAAAATGTCTGATACACCCAAACTCTCTCTTGACTTCAAAGGCTTACTTTGCCCAATGCCTGTTGTAAAACTTGCTCAGGCAATCAAGCAAATCCAAGTTGGCGAACTCGTTGAAGCAGTTGCCACCGACCCTGGCGTGATGGCGGATATCCCTGCCTGGGCGCGCACAACTGGCAACGAATTAGTCAGCCTGGAAAAACAGGATAAGGTCTTCAAGTTCGTTGTAAAGCGGGTTAAGTAGATAGGTAGACACGTACACAGGTATGCAAGTAGACATGTCTACTTGTTTACGTTCTCCGAAGGAGAAACATATGCTCATCTTCCAACTCCTCGCTCTCGCGGGACTTGTGGCTGGTCTCTACGGAATTTACCTTCGTTACATTGAGACAAAGCGCCGCGCCCTCCCCACTGATAAATCCCCCATTAAAGGCAACATCTCGCATGGCATTACATATGCATTCACCAAAGGCATGATGCCATGGGCGAAAGAATCCACGCGCATCCATATGATCGCGTATCTGCGCGGGATCGGGTTCCATGTTGGGATCTTTACGGCGATTGGTACAGTGATCATCAGTCCGTTTTGGGGATACTTGCCCCCACTTCTTTTCTTGCCCTTGTTCTGGGTGCTAACCCTCGGCGCAATCCTCGGCGCGGCAGGAGGAATCATGCGAATCGCGGAACACAACTTAAGAGGCTTGAGCATACCCGACGATCATTTTGCTGTTTGGCTGACAACACTCTTTATAACGATGGCAGGGTTGGCTATCCTCAATGACGTGTTTGTCATTCCAATGTATATTGTCAGCGCGGTGACGTTTGTTTATATCCCACTTGGAAAAATTCGCTACTGTCTATATTTCTTCTTCTCGCGCACATTCTTCGGAAAATTCTTCGGGCGACGCGCGGTATTTCCCCACGGTATTCCATACCGCGAAGCGGTGAAGTGAGGTTGGAATGACTGAATCTATTGAACTCGCTCTCAAGGCACTTGAAACACAACTTAACCAGCCGCTTGAAACTGCGTTAGAAGCATGCGCGCGCTGTGGCATTTGCGCGGAGGCTTGTCATTACTATCGCGCCGAACCAAAAGTGGAGCATATCCCTGCTTATCGCGCCGAGCAGTTGAGAAGTGTCTATCGCTATGAGCATGATTTTCTAAGCCGTCTGTTTCCCATTTGGACGCGCGCTAAAAAACTCGATGAATCGACACTTGCAAATCTGACAGAAATTGCGTTCAGTCAATGTACATTATGCAGACGTTGCACAGTGAATTGTCCGTTAGGTGTGGATACGCCATTGATGATGCGTGCCATTCGTGCGATGGCATCTGCGGCTGGCACTGCACCTGAGATTTTGGTAATGCTCGCAGACGCCGCGATTGAAAAAGGAAAAGATCCGTCATTCTATAAAGAGATGTTCCTTGAACAAATCAAGGAAATGGAAGAACAATTGCGAGACATTACAGGTGATAAGACGGCAACGATTCCCGTTGAGAAAGAGGGAGCAAAAATTCTATATGTCCCGCTCGCTGGCGCACATACGATCTTGCCTCCTGCCGTCGTATTCAATGCCGCAAAGGAAGATTGGACTCTCTCGATTTTCGAAGCTGCAAATTATGGCGTCTTTTTGGCGGATATGAAACGCGCCAAAGAAGTTGCCAAACGGATTGTAGATGAGGCGAATCGCTTAGGTGTGAAAGAAATCGTCATCGCCGAATGTGGACACGCTTACGCGTCCTATCGCTGGGATGTGCCAAACTGGTTCGCAGGTGAATTCAACTTCAAAGTCAGATCATTGATCGAAGTGCTGGCTGAATATATTCAGGAAGGCAAGATCAAAGTTGATCCAACAGCAACCCCAGAAGGCGTGACCTATCATGACTCGTGCAATCTGGCTCGCAACGGCGGACTGATCGAAGAGCCGCGTTATGTGTTGAGCAAGATCACAACTGATTTCCGCGAAATGACTCCCAATAAAGCCGAAGCCCTTTGTTGCGGCGGTGGTGGCGGGCTGGTTGCGTTGGCTGAATATGCCGATCGAAGAATCGCGGCTGGCAAACCGAAAGCTGATCAAATTAAGAAAACAGGTGCTCGAGTCGTCGTCGCGGCATGCGAGAATTGCCGCTTGCAAATTGGCGATTTGAATGAACATTACAATTTGAATGTCCGAATTACCGCTCTCACAGATCTGGTTGTCCGCGCGATGCGATTGCCCAAGCCATTGCCTGGCGCGGAGGCAGAGCATTTGTTTGAAGGCGAAAAATCCATGGTGACAAAGGACTAAGAAGACATTAATCAAAAGACCGCTTCATCAGCGGTCTTTTGTTATATATATGCTTGAGCTGCCGTCCCCGGCGGCTGTTTACAAGTAAATCTTGCGCCGAGGACGGCGCAAGGAGCGATCTTAATTAGACAGATTCCTTATTTACATTCAAAATCACCCTCGTCAGGAAATATGCCGCGATCAGCGTAAGCAGGATCAAAGCAAGGAAAAAGCCGATAATAGTGTAATTGCCTGAGTTAAAAATAGGTGACGGAGGCGGGTGCAGGATGTTATTCGCCGATGCAAATATCACACGGAGCCCAACAATGAAAATGATGTTTGCAGTCGATGTGATCCAGTTTATATTTATGAGCCAAAGTCCAAGCTGCAGTAAAACGCCTGTTACCGCAAAAATCACTGCCAGGCGAAAGCGCGGCTCGGAAAGGAAGAGTCCATTCCAATTGGATTCCATCGCCCAGAGGGACAACGGAAGATAGGTTACCCAAAAGATGATGCCTGTTCTCCCCAACGCGGCCGACCATTGATGGAAGATGTCACGTGTAGTGATAAGCGCAACCAATCCTGCAAGCGCCGCAGCGACAAACGCTATCTCCGCACTTAATACCCATGCGCCGTGCAGATACACAATCCGCACGTTGGCACCAAGGGATTTCTCTTCAGGTCCGAATAATGCCAAAAGAGCAATTACAATTATTGTGATGAAGAGCAAGATGAGCGGCGATTTGAGTTTCGACATTGCACGATTTTACTCTACAAGCACATCGCGCAGAGCGCAGTCGAAGCGCGAATTATATAGAAAGCCTACGCTTCGACTACAGACTTCGCACACCTGCCCTGTCGGACGGTGCCAGGGACAAACGCTCAGCGCGAGGATAATTCATGGAAAAACCTCCTGCCAGTATTGCCTTAGAAAAATTGAATATCCCTCATCGAATATTTAAGCATGAAACACCTGTGACATCATTCGAGCAAGCTGCAGTCGATCGCAACCAGCGACCTGAACAGATTGTGCGCAGTATTCTCTTTCAAATTCGATCTGAGGAATTCTTAATGGTCCTCGTCGCGGGACCCGCGCAAGTGGATTGGAAAAAATTACGCCAGCTTGTGAAGAGGTCGCGTGTGCGGATGGCAACCGAAGAGGAAGTGCTAGATGTAACGGGATACCGCGTCGGAACGGTAAGCCCGTTTGGGCTGAAGAATCAGGTTAAGATCCTGATCGATGCGAGCGTGCTGAAGGAAGATGAAATTTCCATCGGTTCAGGAGTCCGCAATATGGCGATCATTATGAAGAGTAGAGATTTACGTCGCGCGCTGGCGGAGTCGGAAGTTGTTTCGCTCCTTGAATCTGCTTGACAAAACACAATTGCCAAATTATCATTAAAGTCAATAAAGTCTATTATAGTACTAGACTTTCAAGGCAACCATGCGACTTTCCAAACGCGGCGAATACGGTTTACGAGCCATGATCAGCCTGGCGGAACCTGCTCCAAAAGGCTACTCCCCTGCCATGCTGCAGATCAAGGATATCTCGCAACGCGAGCAGATCTCGCCCAAGTTCCTGGAGCAAATCCTTCTCACGCTCAAGAATGCAGGACTGCTTCACAGCAAGATGGGCGTTGGCGGCGGGTATTATCTGGCCAGGCCAGCCAGTGAGATTACGCTTGGACAAATCTTCCGCGTATTAGATGGACCTGTGGCTCCCATAAGGTGCGTGAGCCAGATGGCGTATGAACCGTGTGGTTGCCCCGATGAAAAGACTTGTGGTCTACGGCTGGTCATGAGCGATGTACGCAATGCCATTGCAGATATCCTCGATAACACTTCACTGGCAGATGTCACCAAGCGCCAAAATGCAATCCGTAAAAAACTGAGCCTGAACTAATCGACCAAAACGCGCGTCCCAACGCGCTGTTTTTATTGGTGAAAAGTCTACTAGTACTATAGACTTTATAATCTATCAACAGAGGAGGCAGATTGGAAAACTCAACATACTATTTTTTTCTTTGTTGCAGGTCATGTATTTGGGTGCGGCTGGCGATGAATGATGAGTAATCTACTAGCCAGCATTCTTGGCTTACCAACTTTGGAGGAAATCACGAAGTTGGAGGATAAAAGCCCGAAAAACATGAATCGTGAGTTAAAATCCTACCGTCGGCTCACTCAGCAGATTCCCAGGACGAAGGAAAACATGTCAATAATTTTAGACCAGCTCACGAAACGTTATGAGGGCCATCCAGTTGTTAATCGGCTTTCTTTAGAGATCGCGAACGGCGAATTCTTTGTATTGATTGGACCCAGCGGTAGCGGCAAGAGTACCGTCCTGAGAATGATTGCGGGACTAAATTCTGTTGACGAAGGACGGGTGATCTTACACAGCCGGGACGTCACCCTCGCCACCCCGCAGCAGCGCGGCGTCGGTTTTGTCTTTCAGCACTACGCTTTGTTCCAACACATGTCCGTTGCGGACAATATCGAGTTTGCCTTGAAGGTTCGCAAAGTCCCTTCTGAACAGCGCCAGAAGCGGCGTGATGAACTCCTCGAACTTGTTGGGCTAGCGGGCCTGGGCGGGCGTTTGCCCGATCAACTTTCTGGTGGGCAGCAGCAACGGGTCGCCCTCGCCCGAGCGTTGGCTCACAAACCCGAAGTGCTGCTACTGGATGAACCGTTCGGTGCGCTGGACGCCAAGATCCGTGTGGAGTTGCGCCGCGCCTTGCGTGGCATTCAAACTGAATTAGGCATTACCACGATCTTTGTCACTCATGACCAGGAAGAGGCGTTTGAACTGGCTGACCGCTTGGGTGTGATGAACTTTGGTCGCTTGCTCGAGGTGGGAACACCCAGCGAACTTTACCAACATCCACAAACTGAATTTGTAGCGACCTTCCTTGGAACGACCAATCTGATGGTCGGCGAATCAACCCCCGAAGGCGTTCAAGTTGGACCGGTTTCCTTTCCGATCAGTGCCGATTCCAAGCGAATCGAGCAGGCCTCAAGCACCCAGCGTGTGCAGGTCCTTTTTCGCCCGGAGGATGTAACCCTCACGTTACCCGATGAAGCCTTGGATGCACCGCAATTGGGAACCGGCGAAATTGAAGGAAGCACTTTTTCAGGCTCTGTCGAACGACTACGTGTGCGGATGCCTGCCATTCCGGGTGTAAGACCCATTGCCCCACCGGTTGCATTTGGTGAGGATGCGGTTCGGATCGAGGCAGCTCGTACGCAGGATGTGGCGCGCCGCTTCCCCCTGGCGCCCGGCGATCATGTCAATGTAGGCGTTCGACGTATCCACGCCCTTGTCCACCCGGGGTTGAGCTTTTTGATCCTTACCGATGGCTCGCAAATATCCCAAGCTGCTTTGGATTTGGGAGGTCAGATTGCTCGTCTCGCCCATGCGCGAGTGACGATCTTGAGTTACGGTTTGGAAGCAGACAAGCATGAAAGTTATCTGCAAGAAGCCAAAGAAAATTTAGGCAGCGGGCTTG
>DASWEH010000400.1:0-3392 GCA_036394895.1 Anaerolineales bacterium | reverse complement strand
AGAGAACAGCATGATATGCGCTAACGCGCCAGTCAACAATCTCGACCAGCGCGGCATGCCGCGCCCGATCGATGGCAATCATGATGGCCTCGCCCTTTGTGACATCGGTGCATTCGAGGTGCAAGTACAGTTCACCTATCCCTTCAGCGGTTTCTTCTCTCCGGTGGATAACCTGCCCGTGCTCAATACGATCAAGGCGGGGCAAGCCATCCCGGTCAGGTTCAGCCTGGGTGGAGATCAGGGATTGGATATCTTCGCCGTGGGCTATCCCAAGGTTCAGCAGATCGCCTGCGACGGCAGCGCCCCGGGCGATGCCATCGAAGAAACAGTTACATCGGGAATCAGCGGTCTGCAATACGACCCAGCCACAGATACCTACACCTATGTCTGGAAGACCCAGAAGAGTTGGGCAGGCACCTGCCGGCAGCTCATCGTCCGCCTGGGGGATGGCACAGATCACGTCGCGAACTTCCAATTCAAGTAGGCACTACGAGATTTCCTTACCAGGAATGATCGTCCGAAGCAAAACACAACAGAGTGAGGTGTACTGGCGCTTCACTCTGTTGTCTATTTAACGTGAGTAATGGATAACAACAAGATGTCATGCTGAGGGGCGTTCGTTGCCTCGAAGCCACCGCACTTGGCGTGGGTGCAAGTGTCTCTACCCAGTTGTGTCCGAGACCCTTCGGTCGCGTAAAACCGCTCCCTCAGGGTGACATGATAGTGGTTTTTGCTTACACATTATTCACGTTAAATTATTAATATTTTTGGCAGACTCGTTCTCCCAGTCAAGTATCATTTGTGGGTGTTGATAAAAAATAGAGCAAGCTGTAAAGCTTGGCTCAGTTTAGGTCTCATACAGTCTATTTGCCAGGGCTGATCGCGCAAAAGCACGTCAGCTACGCACAAATTTGCTGCTTTTCCTGTCATCCATTCGATGAAGCCTAAATTATGGGGAGATGTCAACAGAAAATGTATGGCTTTTTGTAAATGCCATGAACATGGCTGGTTCGCCTAGCTTTGGTGTTTTAACCCGCATCCTGCACATTATTCTGCATAAAAACAGCGCTGAAGAATCTTTGATACTCCTGCAATTGTCCTGTTTTTGAATTCTAAAAATTGTGCCCCAAGAAAGTGTGACCATGGCGATATTTTAGGGCACTTTTCCCCAGTATTTGAACGCGAGATTGGGATTCGCTTCGGCAGTGGTCATATATTGAAGTGCATATTTGCCAATGATAATCCTGACTCAGAACAGGCCGCGCCGTCAACTCAATGTTCTTTAATTCGTACTTGAAATCAAAATCCAACAAGGAGATTCCTATGCCTATATCCGAACGATATTAACAAAGTGACAAAACACAAAAGTAAACGATAGATAACACACAAAACTTTCTAAATAGAAAAAGAAGGGCTGCCCGGATATAGACTGAACCCTGTAAAGTAGACAGAAAAAGAAAGCACTCTTGTTATGAGGACAGACACCTGGTTTGGTAGGGTGTCTGTCTTGTTTTCAGCTGGATCCGTTCGTAGTTATAAAAGTGGATGTATTCAGCCACCAATTGTTTGGCTTGCTCGAAGCTGGGCAGTGGGAAATGGTGGAGATATTCTTCCTTAAGGTGGGAGAAGAAATTCTCTGCGGGAGCATTGTCCCAGCAGTTGCCGCGATGGGACATCGATGGGATGATGTGATATTGAGAAGTCAGGACATGATAAGCGTGTGAAGTATATTGTGTCCCTTGGTCACTGTGAAGGACCAGTTCATCGGTGACCTTTTCGTTTTCTTTGGCCAATTGCAAAGTGCGGAGCACAAGGGGAATGTCATTGCGTTCATGCACGACATACCCGACGATGAAACCATCAAAGAGATCCTTGATGATGGACAGGAAGACCCAGCCTGTTTGCGTGCGGATGTAGGTAATGTCGGTGACCCATTTTTGGTTGGGAGCGCTGGCTGTGAAATTCCGCTCCAATAGATTGGGATAGCGGTGGTAGGTGCCCAGATCTTCGATTTTCCGGTAGGGCACGAGCTTACGAGCCACGGATCGAATGCCCAGCTTGTGCATGAGCCGCAACACGGCTTTGTGGTTGATGCACAGCCCCTGTTTGTCTTGCAACTGCATCGTGATGCGGCGAAAGCCATAGATCTTGTGCGAAGCCTGATAGACCGCTTGCACCGCCTGCATACGCTCAGCATCTGGATCTTCCCCCTCGATCCGCTTTCGCCAGGCATAGTATGCTGCTCGCGAAACACCGAAGAATTCGCACATAGCATTCACTTTGAATTCTTCTTTGTGGTGCTCGATCGTCCGATATTGCGCTGCGCGAGCTGCAGTTCCCGCAATTCGGAATGGAATTTTTTTAGCAAAGCATTCTCCATCCGCAGACGCTTCAGTTCGCTCTGCTCATTTTCACTCTTGCGCGGTCTGCCCTTCGGCTTGAGAAAGGACAACTCGCCTTCCTTCCGATACATCCCCACCCAGCGCTCGATCCGCTCTGCTTTCCGGATCCTCAATCGCTTGGCCACTTCGGCGTACGACAGGCGTTCCTCCTCCACCAACCGTACCGCTTCCCTCTTTACCTCGATTGGGTAATGCAAACTTCCTTTTCTACCTGACATAAAAGCACCTCCTGTGCCATTTTCTCACATGAGGTGCTTTCTTTTCGTGTCTCTTATTTGGGGTTCAGTTTAATATGAGCAGCCCTTCTTTTGTTTGGAGGTGGCCATGCAAATGTACGTCTATCTGATCCACTTCAAAACCAAGCTTCATCATGCCGGGCATTACATCGGCTTCAGCAGGTGTCTCGGCTTCCGCATTGCCTCTCACCGAGACGGAACAGGCGCAAAGCTGATTCGGGCGATCAACCGGCTCGGCATTCCCTGGATGGTGATCCGCACCTGGCGAGTGGATGGACAGGGTTTTGAAAGATACCTCAAGAACCAGAAACACGCGGCGCGTTTTTGCCCGCTGTGCAATCCCAAGATAACAGAATTTCGAAATGAGTATGTCGGCGGTGACGACTTTTGCTCGGAGTTTCTGGATGAAATCTTGGAACTCAACGAAAGGATGGCAATCAACACTTATGCTTTACCAACTCAACACTCCCGAGAAACCGTATACGTTTGAAGCTTCGAGCTTCACCGCTGCCTGTGTCGTGGCCACATTACTGGGCGGTGGGTTTTACTCACTCTGGCAGGGCGGAAAACAAGTCATGCCAGCATTCATGTTTGGCGGCGCCGAGAAATGGTATCAGTGGACCTTTGGAAAGAACTTTCAAGATGTAGTGCAGGAGGTTTCTCTGGATGAGATTGCACAGATCTATCTGACCCTTCTTGTGGGGAAACCTGAAGAGCGTCAGCGATTTCTGCAGGAGCTGTCCATCATCCACCA
>DASWEH010000399.1:0-3401 GCA_036394895.1 Anaerolineales bacterium | reverse complement strand
GTGTGTCCTTATTTGTTCTTTCAGTCGATCCTTACTATCGGATGATCACCGCATCCAAAGAGCCGCGATTGACTGTGGCGCTGGTGACCTTGAAGACCAGTTTGAGGGTGTGATTTCCCAGGACAAGCTGACCCGGATAATCCCAGCGCACCTGATAGGTAGCTGCTCCTAATTTCTGGTCAAGGGTCCCTACCAAAGCATCATCTACGTAAATGTCAAATTTACTGAAGGTGATGCCACCTTTGTAGATCAGGCTGAAGGATTGACCTGTGAAAGGAAAGGTCACGGTGGCGCCATCCTGCGTTGTTTCCTTGTAGGAGCCGCCGTAGGCTCTGGTGGTGGATACCGTCTGCCAGCCGGAGGAGTACACAAAAGCGCTGTTCTTATCGTCAACGGTTTGCGCTGAGGTGGAAGCTGCCGTTGGCGTGGCAGCGATGGGTGTGTTTGCTACTGTTGGAACAATTAATGTGGCCGTGGGACTCGGCAGCGTGACTCTTGTGGCGGTCGGTACCGCGGCAGGCGCGGCCCCAATCAGCGATGCCAGTACATTCAGAGAACTGTTGCCCCACTTCTGCAGGGGCTTGATGTGGGTATTCTCGGCAATTTCGTTCCAACTGATGAAGCCCCAGCCATCCGGGTTGGAACCAGCATTGCCGTTCCACAGCGAGCGGATGGTATCGCCGTTGCGACGAGGAATACAAGTCCCACCGTCCAGAAGTTGGGAGTTATAGCCGGGGTTGAGCGGAGCAAACCAGCGCTTGCCCGCCGCATGGACTTTATCGCCCATTTCCTTGATCTGGCTGAACGATTGAGGATTTCCAAAGGGATCCTGGCTGGACCAATAGTAGGTGATCGCATCAAATATGGCAATGCGTGTCGAGGTCAAGGTTGAGCGGGTTTCATCACCGACCAGGAAGATTCGGTCGCGAACAGCGTTGCTGACCCTGAGCACATCTGCGTCACTATATTTGCGCGAGCCGGTGAAAGTCACCACCGGTTTTCCATCGATCCTTTCCCAACCTGCCTCATTCTGGAACTCCCTATACAGGAAGTTCAGATCATTGATGATGGCCGTGGTAGATGGTGTGGAGGCCACCTTGTAGCTCACCCAATTCCGGAAGCCTCCCACGCGGACCGAAGCGGCAAAGGCTTCAGACAACCGACGTGTGTATGTCACGGTTGTACGGGTCTGTGATGTGGTGCCATTTCCAACCCAGTTCAACCAGAAGCCGCTGATTCCGGCGCTCTTGGCTGTCCGAATGTCAGCCTCAATCGCGCCCGGATCGTCCTGACTGACCAGCCTGGTTGGAACATCGAGCAATTGATTGCCGGCGTAGTTCGATACAGCATTACAACCATCCGCATCCGTTCCGGCTGGCAAGGGGAGTGGCGAAGAACTGTAAGGATAATTCGATCCCAGTTTATCCTTCCAATGCTGTGTGCTCCACCACAGATAGTAATAGGCATAGACTGGTTTGCCTGTTACAGCCAAGTCTGATCCCGCTTGGACATTTGTAAACCCTCCCAATGCTAGAGCAATTGTGATAATGATCCCCATGATTTTGTAAGTAGCTTTGTTCATGGTATCTCCTTAGAAAAAATCAAAACTGCCGGACATGCAAGGCAGTTTTACCGAATCCATGAGGCAAGCTTGCACTGACAATGATGAAGCAGCTTTGACCCGTAGCTTTGCTTCCCCGGCATTCGCCGATTTGGCTTTTTACATCCTTTCCATGTTAAGTTTGCTTGGGCAGATGCAGGATCGTCCTGTCACAGCGGGCGCATTATAGACCATACACAGTACGCGCTGGGAATAGGACTGGGGTACCGAATCACCAGACATTCTTGTAAGTTGACAGTTTAGAAAACAATTTCGTGTTTCCCCTATGACCTTTGTGTTAATCGAGTAATGGTTTTGTTATTGACTTGAAATATTGTTCTCACTTTTTTCTACCGCTTGTTTCACGCATGTTCCACATGCGCAAGTACACTTTTTGTATGACATTGCAAGCTAAAATTGAAATATGAAGTTTATAAAATTATGCGGCACTCTGTAATCCTTCAATTTCGTTTCTCAACCGGCGTATAATCCATGAAAGAACATGTAGAAAGGATTATTGTTATGATGAATAATCGTCAGCTTGCTGAGGCATTTACCATGATTGCTGATCTATCCGAGATCAAAGGGGAGAATATGTACAAGACTCTCGCATACCGCAAAGCCGCCGATAGTTTGTTGAACCTGGGACGTGAAGCTTCTGATTATTGGAAGGAGGGAAAACTCGAAGACATCCCTGGCGTGGGAAAAGCCATCTCTGAAAAAATTGATGAACTGTTAAGCACTGGAAAATTGGAATTCCTTGAAAAGCTCAAGAAAGAGGTCCCACCGGGATTGGTGGAATGGCTTCCGATTCCGGGTCTTGGACCGAAAAAAGCGGCGCTGATCTGGAAGACACTCAACATCACGACCTTCGCGGAACTCGAAGCAGCCGCAAGAGATGGGAAACTGCGCGAACTCCCGGGCATGGGCGCAAAATCTGAAGCGGCGATTATCGAAGGAATTGAATCGCTTTCGCGAAGGTCCGTAAGGATTCCATTGGGACGCGCCTATCCGCTTGCGCAAGCATTGATTGCTGAACTAAAAAAGGTAAAGGGAGTCGTGGATGCGCAACCTGGTGGGAGTCTAAGAAGGATGCGGGACACCGTCGGCGACTTGGATATCCTGGTCGCATCTAAAGATCCCTCTGCAGTGATGGATGTATTTGTCAAACAGCCGCGCATCCATCGCGTGTTGGGAAGAGGACCCACAAAGGCAAGCATCGAATTCAATGATGGTTTGCGCGTGCAGTTATGGGTGCATCCGCCAAAAGAGTTTGGAACAGCGTTGGTATATGCAACCGGCTCAAAAGAACATAACATCCGTTTGCGCGAAATGGCTCTTGCAAAGAATTTATCGCTATCTGATCATTCATTTAAAAACATCATTGATGGGAGTGAAATCTTTTGTGCAACAGAAGAAGAAGTTTATAAAACGCTCGGGCTGGTATGGATGCCGCCTGAAATACGTGAAGATCGCGGAGAAATTCAAGCTGCAAAAGCAAATAAACTCCCCAAGTTAATTCAGCAAAAAGATATCAAGGCTGACCTGCAAACACACTCCACCTGGAGCGATGGAAAACTATCCATGCTGGAGATGGCACGCGCTGCGGCGAAGCGCGGTATGAAGGTGATCGCGTTTACCGATCATTCTGTCAGTCTCGGTGTCACGGGCGGCTTGAGCATGGAGGAGCACAAAAAGCAAGCGGCGGAGATCAAGAAGATCCAAAAGCAACTCGGCGATAGCATTTTAGTTTTACATGCCAGCGAAGTGGAGATCAAAGCCGACGGCAAGCTCGATTATC
>DASWEH010000398.1:0-9396 GCA_036394895.1 Anaerolineales bacterium | reverse complement strand
CTTGCGCGTGAATTCCTCCATGGTGAACGCATCTTTTTCAACCAAATCCCACTTGTTGACGATCACCACGCATGATTTCCATTCTTCGAGAATGAAGCCCGCGATATGCGCGTCCTGGGCAGTAATTCCTGTTGTGGCGTCGATCATTAATAAAGCCACGTCGGCGCGCTCGATGGCTTTGAACGAACGCAAGACACTAAATTGCTCCACGCCGCCATGTTCGATCTTTCCACGCTTGCGGATGCCGGCTGTATCGATCAATGTGACTTCTAGGCCGTTCACATCAATTTTTGTATCGGTCGCATCGCGCGTCGTGCCTGGAATTGGACTGACAATCGCGCGTTCTTCGCCCACTAATTTGTTCAACAAACTGGATTTGCCTGCATTCGGCTTGCCAACAATGGCAATTTTGATACTTTCATCTTCCTCTTCCGCTTCCTGTTCAGGGAAGGCTGCCACGAGCGCATCGAGCAGATCACCTGTCCCCGTCCCATGGACCGCGGAAACCGGGTATGGCTCACCCAGCCCCAGTTCATAAAATTGAGGCGCTTCCTCCCGGCGTTCTCTTGACTCCGTTTTATTCACGACGACGAAGATCGGAGGCCAGAACGTCCCATCCTCCAGTTTTTTCTGTGAGCGACGCAGGATATCTGCCACTTCAAGATCAGGCCCCGTAACGCCTGTGTCACCATCCGTGACGAACAGAACTGCATCCGCTTCATCAATGGCGACCTTTGCCTGCTGACGGATCTCGTCGATGAAATCAGCAGAACCAATCGAAAGCGGGGTCTTGCTACCATGTGTGGGGTCAATGCCTCCAGTATCCACAACGTGGAACGCGCGTCCGTTCCATTCCGCTTCCCCGAATAGGCGGTCACGCGTAGTACCGGGTGTATCATCCACAATAGCAAGACGCTCGCCCACCAGGCGATTGAACAAAGTGCTTTTTCCTACGTTGGGTCTACCAACGAGTGCAACAATTGGTTTGGGCATGTTTTTTTCTACTTATTCTATTATGGGAAGGCTGTTGGCGTCGCGGTAGCAGGCAGCGCGATGACGACTTCCACCGTGCTGGGTAAAATGGATTCTACCAAGACATTATCCATCGATGTGTCGACTTTTGGTTCGAGTTGATAGACACCAACGCCCAATCCTTTGCAATCCACAGATACAGTTATATCTTTAGATTGCAATGCATCCAGCACGGGCACGGGTCCCGAGATAATTACATCTACAGCTTGCGGGAAAACTTGTGCGTTCAGCCCTTCGGAGAGACCAATGACATTGATAGGTTGATTGGAGAGTGTCAGACTGGTTTGAATCGGAGAGATGCTCACTTGCACCTGAACAGTCTTCGAACCAATAATCGTTATATTATCAGGTAAGTTCAAAGAAAGCCGGGAGGAAACATTCTCGCGGCGATCCTGCAGATCGAGTGGCTGTGTTTCGACAACGCCGGGCAACGCGTTCACGAGTTCAGAATCTTCTGCGAAGACTGTAATTACCGGTGGAAAAACCGAGATATTTTCGATCCGATAGCCAGGTGCCTGCTGTCCCTGCACAATAACCTTCACTGCTACATCGCGGAATCCACCTTGTTGACTGATGGGGACAGTTACTCGAACAGATTCAGGGTTGATGGCTAATCCCTTTAGAGTTTTGTTCTGACCATCAACCACCTGGATCTGGAGTGACTCATCGATGCTTTCCCGTATGCCATCCAAATTGACAACGACACGCGTTTGCGCGACCTGCTGAATAAGTGACGTGGGTCCAGAAACAACGACTTCAGTTAAGTCCATGCTGGCATCCCCAGCCTGATAGCCTGCCGCGGGTTGTCCCACCAACGAAAGGACAAGCGGAAACGTTTGGGTGGTAATCGATTCCAGATTAACAGTAAGCATTGTGGGATTCGCGAGAACAATCTGATAAGGTCGCATGTCAACCGTGATCTGAACATTCACAGTATGGTCGCCCGCGCTGAGCCCGGTTAAATCCAGGATGGCGCGCACGCTATCCTCCCGTGCGATGAGCGTTTCCCAAACAGAACGCGGCGCGCGGAGAGAAACCTCCACGGTGGGAGGTAATTCACTAGTGATGACGAGTGATGGGTCTTGTCCAATCACTTGGAGAGGAATAGGTTTTGGATAGGCGCGCACTTCATTAGGGTCCGCCGCGCTGACGGCTGATACCCAAACAGAGATACCCAGGACAAAGGCAAGGAGAAATGTACGAAGATTCCTCGCAAACAAACGCATATTAATCATCTTTGCGGAAAAGGTACGGAAAATATCGTTGAAGCCATAGGCGTTGCGGTGCGGTGGCATCCGGGCGGAAGAAAGCCACAAGAATGTTCTCGAGGCGTTCCGGATCGATACGGCGGATCATGCGACCCGCATGGGAAATGGAAATGGAGCCACTCTGTTCTGAGACGACGACCGATATCGCGTCACTAACTTCGGAGATGCCCAACGCGGCGCGGTGACGAAGTCCCATTTGCCGCTCGGGAGTGCGATTGAGGATTCCGCTTGCCGATAAGGGCATAACACAGGCCGCGGCAACGATGCGTCCCTGTGCGATGATGACCGCGCCATCATGCAATGGCGTGTCAGGATAGAAAATCTGTAGAAGCAATTCAGGCGTAACATGCGCCCGCATTTGAACGCCGGTGTCAATATATTGGTCAAGGTTGTCCATTCTTTGGATCACGATCAATGCGCCGTGCTGGCGAGCGGAGAGGCGCGCCGCGGCTTCTACCACGGCTCTAATCACTTTTTGAACATCTTCGTCTGTTGCACGACTTGAAGATTGCACGATCGTGACAGTCCCTGCACGGCCGAGCCGTTCAAGGGCGCGCCGAATCTCGGGTGCAAAGATAACTGGGATGGAAAGCAGCAGTGCAGGTAATGAACTTCGGATCAACCAGGAGAATGCCGGGAGTTCAACCAGAGTTGTCAACAGTACAAGGGCAACGACAAGAAAGATCATGCCTCGTAGAAGAACCATTGCCTGTGTATCCCGCAGGAAGTACAGCAACATAAAGAAGATCAGCGTCACCAACAGAATGTCGAGAACGCTCAACCAGTTGAGGCGTTGGAATATAAAGAGAATGTTATTAAGAAAATTTGCCATTCGTGATGCGTCAATCACAGAGTGCCGCATAATTATCTAAACCAAAATCTGAAACTATCCGACATTTTGCTCCAAGGTTTAGAAATTTATGAGACAAGCGGTAGTATAGTCTGGCCGGCTGAATCTGGGCTTAGAACACCGAATACATGACGGTTTCTATCACAGATTTGCAACACCTTCCCACCCTGTTTTTTTCGTGCTTTAAGGGAGATTTATAAAACCTCCATTTATTTATATGGGTCTTAGAACACGATCTGTGCGAAGCTGTTTGAAAAAGAGAGCCGAACCCTTCGGCATGGATTCAAGCGCGGCATCCTCCCACGCCTGAACACCTAGTCCATCAGGAGAACGTCGTTCGTAGCCCAATTGTTTCCACACGCTATCAAAGCCGACCAAATCGATAGGCGGGAAGACCAAGGCGGCCTCACATTGCAGGTCACCGGAGGCACGCTCCACCTCATGGATGATCAACGGTAAGGCTTTATCTGCGGGGACTCTGTGATCGAGGAATAGATCAGTTGTCCGCGCAACCAGATTTTCCACTTGCCAGCCGGCAATGCCAACCAGATCATTATCCATGAGAAGCAACAAGAAGGCTTTATCACCGAAGGCTTCCATTGCTTCGTCTTTGGTCATCGTTTGTTTGCCTTTGCTAAGGCGGGTGATCAAGTCCGCGATCTTCTGTGCATCACGAGGTTTCCCGCGTTGGAGCGAGAGCGATCCGGCTACTGGCTTGGAAAGGACCTGCGTAGTGAACCCGGCTTCCTCAGAGGGAGAGGCAGCTTTCCAGGCCTCACTGACTTGTTTCCATAGATCGTCATAAGAGCCATTGTTGGTAATGACAACGTTCGCCGCGGAAAGCTTTTCCTTCTGGGCAGCTTGAGCATTGACGCGTTGTGCGGCATCTTCCTGACTCATGCCGCGTTTGCGCATCAGGCGTTCGACCTGAATATGCTGTGGGGCATCGGTGACCCAGACGGTATCGCATTGGTCTCGTAACCCCGATTCAAGCAATTTGATCGCTTCCACAACAATGACTCTCTGGCTGGCGCGCTTGGCAAGGATATCGATCGCCTGCAGAACATAGGGATGGATGATCCCTTCCAGTTGTTTCAGCGCATCTTTATCCGCAAAAACCAAGTGTCCAAGCTTGCTGCGGTTGATCTGTCCATCCTTGTCGAGCAACCATAAGCCGAACGTATTCAATACCGGTTGATAACCTGGCGCCCCCTTGGAAATCACACGATGAGAGAGCGCGTCCGCATCGATCGTATACGCGCCGAGATGCTCCAGCATACGGCGCACAACGCTTTTGCCGGTGGCGATGTTTCCAGTCAGACCAATGACGTATTTCCCGGGCCAGTTGCTCACAGACACTCCATCCTTTTCAATTAATACTTTCTATTCTTATTTTAATGTCTTTTATGAAAAACTCCAATGAAATTTGACAATTTGCAAACTTGTCAACGGTCTTCCTTGTTTATGAGGATTGTTTGAAAATGCCTGCTAGCTGTTGACGCTCTGTTCTCTCGCGTGTATGATATTGACGCCTCAGGTCGGTTGGGCGATCGCGGTCCTGCGTTGTCGGGACCGAGGAAAGTCCGCACTCCATAGAGCACGGCGTCGGATAGCACCCGGGGCGGGGAACCCTCCGTGAGGAGCTAACCTGCCGGACAAGGGCCACAGAAACAAACAGCCAGCTCACTCCGCAAGGGGTGAGGGTGATGGTGAAAAGGTGGTGTAAAAGACCACCGGCATCTGCAGTAATGTGGATGGCCAGGTAACCCCCGCCGGGAGCAAGACCAAGCAGGGACGAAGCCATCTGCGGATGGCGGGAGGCGGCTCGTCTTCATACGTGCTCTCTCATGAGATGAGAGAGCCAGTCCCGGGTAGGTCGCACCGAGCGGCGTGGCGACGCGTCGCCCAGAGAGATGATCGCACAGTGGCGCCTTGGCGTCATGGACAGAATGCGGCTTATAGACCGTCCTGAGGAAAATTTTCTGCCTCACCAGTCCTCATTGATAGGATCATATCTAGTTGATAGACTGGCTTGAGGCTGAACTATTTTAAAACCTGTATGCGCGAACTCCAAGCCACCCAATCGATCTTGACGAAAGCACTTCTCAAAGCACGTGAGTCGAATGCAAAACGCATCAAGACCGTTCATCTTGCCGTTGGTGAGATTGCTGAACTCGACAAAAATTCCATTCAGCAACACTGGGATGAGCTTAGGAAAGGCACGCTCGCGGAACAGGCACAACTTCGTTTTCGTTTAATTAGTGCAAAGGTTCAATGCATGGCCTGCTTTAGGGAATACCATCCCATCGATGGAAAAATACATTGCCCTCATTGTGGCAGCTACGGCGCAAAAATATTATCGGGAGAAGAATTCTATCTCGAGTCAATTGAATTGGATGATGAATAAAACAAAACTTTTTTGGATAATGATCGCGCTGATCTTCCTTTTGGGATGTGGACTGTTCACCCCTGCTTCTTCTCAAACGCCAGACCTGCTTGCCACGCTGCAAGCCTCCACTCCTTCCTCGCTTTCATCTCCCGCAGTGACCGACTCGATTGTGACTCCCGTTTTCGATCTTCCTCAACCGAATCCTACATTCGGCTTGCCGTCCGGGCAGACGTCGATTCCTTTCCCATCTCCCTCAGACGGACTCGCCGGGCATATTGTCTTTACCTGTCAACTCTTCAAGGTGCAAGCTATGGATCAAATCTGCATGATGAACGCGGATGGTTCCGGGATGCGCAGACTGACAGCTGAGGATAATTTGCGCCATTACTATCCATCTCTTCCACCTGATGGACAAAGCGTGCTTTACGCAGGTTTCCGTGAACAAAATGTGTATGAGATTTACAGCCTCAATCTCAATGATAGCAGCGTCGACCGGCTGACAAATAGAATGGGTGTGTTGAATGCGCCTGAGGTTTCCCCGGATGGATCCTCAATCACATTTACGCGAGGCAATCCAAACAATGGACAGTTTCAAGTCATGGTTATGGACCGGAATGGCGAAAATGCGGGCAACATTCCTCGGGTTTTTGGCTGGGACCCCACCTGGTCGCCTGATGGAAAACAAATCCTCTATGCATCTGGACCTGAGGGCGATGTGCAGTTATTTGTCGTCAATCGAAATGGGAATGGACTTCATCAAGTGAGCAATCTGCCCGCTATTCGAGGGCGCAGTGATTGGTCACCCGATGGGCAATGGATCGTCACCTATTCAGGTCTAGTATGGCATCGTGAAGTTTATATTATGAACGCGGATGGTTCTAACGCCCGTCAACTCACGCCGAGTGGTGGGAACAGTCAGGGACCCTCGTTTTCGCCGGATGGGAAGTGGGTGGCATTCACCGCTTATTTTGACAAATATGGAGATGACCATGGCTGCGAAATTTATGTGATCCGCACCGATAGCACAGACTTACGCCGACTCACTGACAATGATTATTGCGATTATCAACCCCGTTGGGGGCCATAAAAAGAATTCTACTTGAATTTATAAGCCGTGATAATTGGCGATCTTTTTTGATGAATACAAAAAGGAGCCTGCAAAATTTGCAGGCTCCTTTGAATGATAAGCTTTAGGTTGGTTCTTGGAGCGATTGATTCATTGGTGTCAATTGGTTATGTCCAAAGACCATCGCGCCGAACTGACCGAATAGATGGGCATAGACAACAGCTATATAGACACCGGACCCAAGTGATAAGACCAGGCTAATTATCCATCCAATGCAAGGGATCCAGCCCACAAGTAAATTAAGCATTCCAATTGCGAGGCCCACGCCGAAACTACCAATCAGACTCAATCCCCAGGCTGTGAAGTAAGGACCAGCGTTTTTGCTGATCAGATCAAACGCTTCTCGTAATTTGAAACAAGAGGCAAATGTTCCTTCTCGAGAAAACATGACCAGAATCGCCGGATAAATAATGGACAGCACGATGGCGTATAAAATGAACACACACACAAGACCATAAAAAAGAACGCCCCCAGCGCCTGCAATCGCTCGTGCAACGTCTTCCATATTACTGTTTCCTGAAAATAAGCCTGAGAAAGCTGTGATACTGAGTGGCAGACACATGAGGATCAATATGGGTGAGGTATAAACGAGTCCAGCTCCAAAGAGAATCAACCCGTCGCTGAATTTCTTGTCCAGGTCATCCCAGGTAGGTAGAGGCTCTGTCACGTTATTCATTACATTTCGAATGATTTCTACCAAATACCCCGACCAGGCAAAGTTCAAGATGGGCACCATCGTAATGAGTGCTCCTAACCCCAGTTTACTAACCCATTGTTTATCCTCAAACGGGAAACGAAATGATGTTTCGATGTTCATGATTTCCTCCAAAATCAAGGTGATGTTATGTGAGCATTCTACAACGAATTGAGAGGAGTGGCAATGAAGTTCGTTAAAAGAAAAAGACCCGCAGCTGCGGGTCTTTTATTATCTGGAATGAACCTTATGCCCAACCTTGATTCTTTACGAAATTCGTGATGACTGGGATTTCAACCATCTTGCCGTTGTATGCCTGAATGCCCCAATACACACCAATCCCCCAAAGCAAAATGGAGGGTAGACCAAAGCAGAAGAATAACAGGCTGCTCAGAATAGTACCGCCGACGAGGTTGATAAGTCCCCACGCAAGGGCCTGCGCGTTGTGAGCGCGAATAAAGGGACGATTCTTCTTATCTTCCATCAATAGAATAATAATTGGAACAATAGGGGTCAGCACATAAGCAAGCAACGCCCACAGCTTGTCATCACTGGTGGCTTCCATCATTGGTTGGTTTTCCATGGGTTCCTCCGAAATGAGCTTAGATTAGATTTTTATCATTTTACAACCAATCAACTCAAAAATCAACCAATTCTTTAAGGAGAATGGTTACAGCAAGTCTTATTGTTGTTCACTGGTAAAATGAACAGGTGACCAACGTTGTATTCATGGGTTCTCCGGATTTTTCATTACCTACCCTGCGCGCGCTGGCAAATGCCTATCAAGTTGTTGGGGTCGTCACCCAGCCAGACCGTGCTTCGGGTCGCGGACGGAAACTCACGCCACCGCCGGTCAAGTTGCTTGCGCAGGAACTGAATATTCCAGTGATTCAGCCCGAAAAGCTGCGCCAGCCTGAAGCCATGGAACAATTGCGCACCTGGAATCCTGACTTGATCGTCGTTGCAGCCTTCGGGCAAATTCTTAAAAAGGATGTTTTGTATTTGCCGCGTTTTGGATGTATCAATGTCCACGCATCGTTATTGCCGCGTTGGCGCGGCGCGGCGCCAATCAATGCCGCGATTCTGCATGGGGATGAAGAGACGGGCGTCACCATCATGAAAATGGATGTTGGACTCGATACAGGACCTATCTTGACTCAACGATCTATCGCACTCACGCAGGAGGATACGGCTGGCTCCGTTTTTGAGAAGTTATCTCACTTCGGAGCCGACTTGCTTATTGAGACTCTGCCAGACTATTTATCCGGGAAAATCCAGCCCGCTCCCCAACGAGAAGAAGGCATGACCTACGCGCCCATGCTGAAAAAAGAAGAAGGTCAACTTGACTTCACGCGTCCCGCAGATGAACTGGAACGACGCGTCCGCGCCTTTAACCCGTGGCCCGGCACGTTCATGGACTTCGACGGGACATTGCTCAAAATCCATCGCGCCCATGTTGCGGATGGAGAAGTAGCAGTGGGGCAGAGATTGGTTTTTGAGGATCAGCCTGCGGTCGGCACGGGAAGCGGGCTTCTCATCCTGGATGAAGTACAACCAGCAGGGAAAAAATCTATGAGCGGAAAATCCTTTTTAGCGGGCACGCGTCATTGGAAGCAATCATAAGAAAAAAATAGCATATCGCAATGAACGCGAGCATGTGAAAGACGTTATACTCAGATTAGCAAATGGCTACGCTACATATGTTCGATTAAGTTGAATAAAATATGGTGCTCGAGAGCTCAAATTAACAATAATGTTGAACGCGGGACTTGATGAATGAATCGTAACGAAATTTTTGCTACCCTTAAAAATAAGCCCAGAGTTTCTGTATTGATCGTTGGCGGGGGTATTAATGGGATTGGTGCATTTCGTGATCTTGCACTGAACGGCGTGGATGTCCTGCTTGTCGAAAAAGGCGATTTCTGCTCGGGCGCCAGTGCAGCTTCCTCCCATATGGCACATGGCGGCATCCGCTATCTGGAGAATGGGGAGTTTCGTCTTGTCCGCGAAGCGGTGCAGGAGCGTAATCGATTACTG
>DASWEH010000397.1:0-2995 GCA_036394895.1 Anaerolineales bacterium | reverse complement strand
CCTACCAAAGCCAACTTGATATTCGCGTCAGCAACCCCACCCCCTATGTGCGCGTTCTCACCAATGTGAGAGCGTTTATCAATGATCGCACGCTCAATCACCGCGCCGCTCTCAATGACACTATCTGTAAGGACAATGGATTCGCGCACAACCGCGCCCGGGCGAATCACCACACCCGGTGACAGGACACTGCTTTCCACTCGCGTATCGGACCCAATATAACAGCCGTCGCAAATCATACTAGCATATACATGCGCAGAAGCAGGCAACCGAGCCGGTGGTCGTTCTTCTGTTCGGGTGTGAATGATCCAATCTCGGTTATATAATTTGAGTTTAGGCGTCGGCGACAGCATATCCATGTGAGCCTGCCAGTAGGATTGAAATGTCCCAACGTCCATCCAATAACCTGTGTAGGGAAAAGCAAATATCCTCGCGTCAGATTTCACTAGATTGGGAATAATATTTTTTCCAAAGTCGTGAGAGGACTCTGGGTTGATCCGGTCTTCCCAGAGAACCTTATCCAGCAGATCTCGGTTGAACAGATAGACTCCCATATTTGCGAGCGTGGATGGAGGGTTTTCTGGCTTTTCAACAAACGATGTGACGCGATATTTTGTATCCGTAGCAAGAATGCCAAAGCGCGAGGCCTGTTCGGTCGGTACACTGATCGTGCCCATGGTTAAGTCTGCCCGTTGATCCAGGTGAAAGGAAATCATCGGCTCGTAGTCCATTGTGTAAATATGATCGCCGGAGAGGATCAACACCAGATCGGGAAAATCTCTTTTGATGAAGCTAAAGTTTTGCTGTACGGCATCTGCCGTTCCCGCAAACCAATCTGACTCGTTGCGCGCTTTGTAGGGCGTCAGGATCTTGATTCCACCAGTGAAGTCACGGTTCAAATCCCAGGGGGCACCGGAGCCGATATGTTCGATGAGCGATTGGGGACGATATTGTGCCAGCACCATCAGGTCAAAGATGCCGGAGTTGACGCAATTCGACAAGGGAAAATCAATGATGCGATATTTCCCTGCAAAAGGGACTGCTGGCTTGGCACGCTTTGCCGTAAGCACACCCAACCGTGAACCTTCGCCACCTGCGAGAATCACTGCTCGTATTTTCATAATTCACCTCAGCCTTCGCGGAGTCCAATGCCGTTTTTCGTACGAAGAGGAGTGGTTGTTTCATTGATCAATTTTTTATAAAGCTCAAGATACTTCTGTGCTGAATTGGACCAGGAAAATTCCTGCGCCATACCCGCCTTCTGCAGATCCATCCAGCGCGAGCGATAGGGATACAAACTCAATGCCCGGCGAAGTGTGTCATTGAAGGATTTCAGTTTTGTATCGACAAAGACAAAACCGGTTTCACTGTCCGTAACGGTATCATGCAAGCCACCCACTGCGCGCACCAGCGGAACACTGCCATAGCGCATGGCGATCATCTGTGAGAGACCACATGGCTCATAGCGTGAGGGCATGAGGAAAATGTCAGAACCGCCATAGATTTGACGCGCCAGTTTTGCATCGTAACGCGTTTCCACTCGTACGCGGCCAGGCAGGTCTTCCTGAAGTTTCTTTGCTAGGGATTCAAGTTTGGGGTCACCTGCGCCCAGGATAATTAATTGCCAATCCTGCTTCGTCATCATTTTCAAACCTTTGAGGGCGATATCGATGCCTTTGGCTTGATCCATGCGGGAGACCATGCCAAGCAACGGCACATCCGGGTTGACGGGGAGCCCGACCCTTTCTTGCAGCGCGGCTTTGTTACGCGGGCGCAGGGAAAGAGTTTCAGCGTTGAAATTTGCCGCGAGCGTTGGGTCTGTTTGCGGGTCGAAAGAAGTAGTGTCCAGCCCGTTTAAAATCCCGTGCAATGTATCACTGCGATTCCTGAAAAAGTCTTGCAAGCCAGATCCGAATTCTTCATGCAGAATCTCTGCGGCGTATGTTGGGGATACAGCCACCATCGCATCCGAGGCCCACAATCCAAGCGGCATTGGCATCACGCGCGCCCACTCTGGCAGATCGGTGTTGGCAAGCGGTAATCCATATTCTTCAAGGATGTCGCTTACGTTAGGTCCCAGGAACGGCAGATTGTGAATGGTCACAAGCGATGAAACACGCCGCGTTTTTTCGCTCCAACGCTTGACCAGGTTGCCGTAAGAGGCTAAGGCCGTATGCCAATCATTGGCGTGAATGATATTGGGAGTCCAGTTGATCTGGCGCGGCAATTCGAGTGCAGCCAATGAAAAGAATACGTATTTCTCTGCATCAAGTTTATTATTGGAGGAATAGACCGAGCCACTGGCGCGGATCGGATCGCCATTGATGAAATAGACAGGCATCCCATCCAGGATGCCTTCATACGCCTCCACCTGGACCTCCGTCTTGCCATGCGGAATCGAATAGATCCCCACGGGCCGGAAGGTATCTGACCGTATCACAGAGTGGTGCGGGAGAACCAGGCGCACATCAACTTTTATCTCATCGTTTGAAAGAGCACGTAGGGCTCGAGGCAGCGTGCCTGCCACGTCTCCCAATCCCCCCACTTTTACAAAAGGTTCGGCTTCCGCCGCCAGGAAAAGAATATTGATGGTTTGAGACATGTATCAATTGTACAACGAAATCAAGAGACCCTTAAGGTAATTTGGAGTTTTTCCTTGAATTTAGAGATTTGGGGGATAGAAACTGGCGACCTAAATGTGATATAAACGGTGTGAATTACAAAATTCCCAACCCAGAAGGAGGAACAATGAACATCTTGAGCGCGTCCCGTTCTGTAAGAGTTTTGTTGCTCGTCTTGCTCGTCCTTAGTCTTGTGGCAGTGATCTTGCCACGCACTGAGTTTTATCGTGAATGGCGATTTGAGGGAAAATCGAAAAGCCGCGCAGGGGGCATCCAAGCTGAAGTTATTAAAGCCTCGCCCGAAAACAAGGTCATACTTGCACCGCCTTCTCCGAGTGGCTTTACCCCTCAAGTACGGTTGGGTTTCCTAAGTG
>DASWEH010000396.1:0-2383 GCA_036394895.1 Anaerolineales bacterium | reverse complement strand
ATAGGCCGGATAGGATGGATTGATTTGAATCGTAAACTTGGGTGATAGGGATTCTCCGTAAAAAGACGATATGCCTGCCGCGCTTGTTTTTGAACGTCGGCAGGCATTTCTGCGAAGGCTTTCCGAAACTTGTCTGTAATGTGAGAGATCATAAAGTATCGGGGTCAAGTTTTTTGGTTTTCTTTGCCTTATGCTCCACTAACGCTTCATCTGCCAGATTCTCCAATACATCGCTGGATTTTGCAAACAGTTTCGACCAGCGTTCTTCGGAATGTAATTCTTCCAGAATCCACGCCGCAAACTGATTTTGTTCATCAGGTGGAAGTTTTTCGATTTCAGAGATGACTAACTCTAATTGGGTCATACATTTACTCTGTTCTTCTAATGCGATGACGACCTTTTTCCACTACTACGAATGATCTTGCCAATTCATCTTCGGTATAACTGTCAAGCACTTTCTTCAATTCAGCATGGACTTCGTTCATGTCCGCTGGCAATATTCTCAAATAAATCACGCCGCTCCCAGCATGATGTAGAAAGACCAGGTTTCCATAATCCCTATCGCGTGTGACAAAAATTCGCTCTTGCTCGCCTGCTGTTTTCAGCAATTCAGAGTCCAGTGCGCGGGATAACCCCAATTCGGAGGCAGTTACAACATCATATCCCTGCTCGCGCAGGAAATTTTTCGTAAGTGCGTACACATCCTGATCGAGCAAAAATTTCATGCCACCATCGAGGAAATATGAATATCCTCAGCTGCCACCAACGCGATGGCGTATTGCATACAGGCTTGGATGTCTTCCTTTTTCAAATCGGGATAATAATCTTTGATGATCTCATCAAAAGACAAGCCTTCATTGATCAATTCAAGGACATTTTGCACCGTGATACGTGTCCCTTTGATAATGGGTTTGCCAAAGTGGATTTGCGGGTTGACGATAATTCGATCCATAGGTCACCTCTTGATTTAATTGTATCACCAGTGATTTATGAACAATACCACTCAAAAATCTTGTTTGATGGTTTTCGACCTGTCTTGCTAAGACACATTCCATCTTCATATTGTTGAAATCAACTCCTTCAATATCTCCAACGCTTCCTGTTTTCCCCCATATCCATTCTCGCCACCTGGTCCGACGCACGAAGGACAACCATCCGCGCAGGGACACTCGCTGACGAGTTCGAGGGCGCGGGCAATGAGCTCATTATGAATTTCAAAGAGTTTTTGGCTGAAGCCAATGCCGGCAGGGATCGCATCGTAAAGGGCGATAGACGGTTGACCGAAGACCGCGTTTTCGGTTGGCTCCACATGGGTACCCAAATCACCGGCATCACACATCAAGAATAATGGCGCGAGATTGCCAAGCACGTAGGCGAGCCCGGAGAGCCCACTCTTCATGCGGACGTTCTGTTCCACTTTGTGATGACAGGAGGGACAGAGCGTGGTCAGATTTTCGAGTCGATTTGCCTCGGCATAGGATGTAAACGCGCGGAATGGAATCTTGTGATGCACATCATGTTGACGGTTTGTCTCAACTGCGCCGCAAACCTGACAAGTGTATTTATCACGTGCACGCACGCGGTCGCGGATGCGAGACCAAGCGGGACCGTAGTCGTTCGGGTCGTTGGACCAGACTCCGGCTTCGCGCAGACGCGAGACTATCTCTTCGGAGAGGGAAACCCAATAGCCTGTAGTCATCAGATCGGTGGGAGGTAAGTCCAACGGTTCTTCGCCCAAATTTTCGTGCGTGTACCAGCGACGTTTGCGGAAGCCCGTCACTTGCGTTGTCACTTGTAGCTCGCCCCATTTTTTCTCGCCACCGAGGACGGCGGCTTGAGCAGATTCAGAAAGCACAGTCACTTCTGTGCCTTGTAAGGGTTCGGTGTAATAATCGCTTTCGATGGGTTTCAGGTAAGCGATGTGTTCTTCAAGATTTAAGTCTTTTACAAAAAACGATTGCGCTTCATGTAAATAAATCGCGCCCGGATGGACCATCCACAACGCGCTTTCGCCATCGACTGTTCCAATCGTCAATGGTCGAGAGCCTGCACTGAGCGAAGTCGAAGTGTCAATCATCGTTTGAAGCACAACTCCCTGTGGCGAGGCGGAACGCAACGAAATATTCGCGGCGGGATATTGATCTGCCATCCAATAATATTTTTCGTTCGAGAAATGGGCTTCGTTGTTGGAGAGCAAAAATTGAAGATACTCATCGATGATCTCTCCAGACAACGCGCCGAAGCCTTCGCCTTTTTGGAATGGCAACTCGAACATCGCGCAGCGCAGATGCTCAAGCAAAATCAACAAATGATCTGGGTTGACCAGCGCCTGCTCCGGCGAGCGATCGAAGAAATATTCGGGATGATGGGCGAGGAATTGATC
>DASWEH010000395.1:0-10085 GCA_036394895.1 Anaerolineales bacterium | reverse complement strand
GTTCTTTTGGCATCAGACTTCCGACGGTCAATTGCCAGTTAAGTTACATTCCGTGGATGTTGTGACCCGTTTCCTCCATTCTTTTTTTGAGCGTGAACAACCGACGGAGGCGTTGCTCAAACCTAAGTATCTCAGCGGACACGGCGCTCCCTCACTGGACGGGCAGGCGCTGCTGGTGATTGCTGCCCTGGCTTATACTCAGGAAACAGGAAATAAAGCTTTTCTGGAAACTCACTGGGATAAACTAAAGGCCGCCATGCGGTGGCTGGAAAATTATCGCAAGGGGCCGGAAGATGATCCTCTGCTTCATCAGGGAGCCTTTGCCGATTGGGCAGATTCCATTGCACGGCGCGGCCGCGTCCTGTACACGAACGTTGTGTATTGGAAAGCACTATCAGAGATGGCTATTGCCGCCACACGACTTAATCTACAACAGGAGGCGGTCTTCTATTATGTGAAGGCAGAGCGCGTTTTGCGGGCCGTTAACAGATATTTTTGGCGAGGTGATCTCGGATACTTCGTTACCAGCGACGAACTCGCCCAATTAAGCAGTGATGGCAATTTGCTTGCGATTGCCTGGGGAATGACAAAGCCTGAACAAGCGGAAAGTATACTCAAGGTCATGGAAGAGGCGAAGATGGCTGAACCGGTCCCCACGCGGGTGACGTATCCGTCTTATCCGCGGCAGTTGATCGCCCTGGAGAATCTGCTTGGGGGCATGGCAACTTATCACACCAGCGCATCCTGGCTTTGGATCGGTGCCTGGCACATTATTGCCCTGGTGAGAACCGGTCATATGGAAGAGGCTCAAAAATTGGTCACGCGCATGTTGGCAGTGATCGTGCGGGATCGGCAGGTTCACGAGGTCCACGCGCCAAACGGTAGACCGCTTTCAAGCATATGGTACACACCTGAGGCGCCTCTGACTTGGAACGCGGGCATGGTGATTTACGCCTGTCAGATTTTTGAGAATAAGCGACAGGAAGAGCATCGCGTTTTGTCCCTATTCAATAGAAACACGGAGTGATCTTTGCACATCGCATTTTTTACCAATTATTATCACCCGGTGGTCAATGGCGTGGTACGCTCGGTCGCCTCATTTCGTGAAGCGCTGATGAAACAGGGACACAATGTATTTGTCTTCGCGCAGTCGGCTGGCAACTATAAGGATAACGAGCCGTTCATTTTCCGCTACCCAAGCCTGCCTTTGCCACTAGGAGATATCGCCGCGGCCATTCCTGTCTCTCCCTTTGTGGATCAATTGCTTCCCGTCCTCAAACTGGATGTGATCCATACTCATCATCCGATCCTGCTCGGTCAGACCGCGGCACGCAAAGCTGCGGAGCTAGGCCTGCCGCTGGTTTTCACATTTCACACGAAATACTGGGAATATACACATTACATTCCGTTCCCGCAGGAAGCCATTCAGGAATTTTTGAAGAACGCAGTCCATAAATGGCTAAAGGAATTCATGCAGAAATGCCAACATATCATTATCCCTTCAGAAAGCATGAAAGAAATTCTAATCAGCGATTATGGGTTGGAAGAGCGCTATACCGTTATCCCGACGGGGACAAAACTTGAACCGTTTCTAAACGCAGATGGAAAAACTCTGCGCAAAGAGAAGGGTTGGCAGGACGAGACAATTATTATTTCAGTGGGACGACTGGCCCCTGAAAAGAATTGGGAAACTTTGCTCCATGCTTTTGCAAAAGTTTATCCTGAATACCACAACTTGCGATTGGTGTTGATTGGCGATGGACCAGCAAGAGAGAGTCTTCAGGCTTTGGCATCTGAACTTGGAATCGCAGAACGCGTTACATTTACGGGGTCACTGCACTTTGAAGAAGTTCCGGCTTATTTAAAGGCTGCGGATGTTTTTAGCTTTGCCTCTGTCACCGAAACGCAGGGACTTGTCACCATTGAAGCGATGGCTGCCGGTCTGCCAGTTGTTTCCGTAGATGGCAGCGGGACGCGTGATATCGTCGAACATGGCAAGCAGGGTTTTCTAGTTGAGAACGATGCGGACGCCCTGGCAAAAGGACTCCACGAACTCTTATCTGATCCTCACAAAATGAAACGCTTTAGCAATAGCGCGTTGAAGAAAGCCAAGAGCTTTGATGTCAATCAGTTGAGCAAGCAGAGCATCGATGTCTACGAACAAGCTATTCAGGCGAAGAAGGAAGATCAATACGTCACGCTAAAAGCGGAAGACGCTGCAGGAAAAGAAGCAGTCTCTTCATCTCAAGCATGATATTCTCCAAATCGTCCCCATTCTGGATGATATCTGTTTTTTTAGTCAGGCTGATAATCTGGCAAGCGATCAAATAGACGCGCTTCCACAGATAAGTAAACCTTACGTTCATCGACACTGGTCACCCAGTGAGACGGAACCAGTTTGTGTTCCTTGAGCAGGAAGCCTTTCCCAACCACAAAATGGGTGACATTGTTCGTTTCGGAATTAGCAATGACTTGTTCAACGTTCCCGATATGTTTATCATCGGCACTGATCACTTGCGCTCCCTCAGCAATGGCGATCCGTCCCTCGGGAATGCTGGTCTCTGTCTGAGGAACATAGTCTGGTCGTATTCCAGGCAATATGCCGCCCGTCGGGGTCTGGAAGTTGACTGGCGGATACCAATAATATGTGCCGATGTTTTCATAGGGGACACCTGCCTGATCCAATGGGACATAGTGAGTGGTCTCATAGTTTAGAAAATCATCGACATTCTGATTCGTCTCACGCAACGTGATCCGATCTTCATTCTCAAGCTCGACCAGACCCACCGGAATCACTTTTTCATCCTTGAGAAGGGCACCTCTTTCAACGACCAGATCGGTTACATCCCTTGTTTTTGCGTCGATCACAATGCGGCTGATCGTTCCAATCTTTTCGCCTGTTGCAGTGAATACATCGGCTCCTTTTACAAAACGCATGGTATGCCTCCTGAATCAATGCTTCCTAAGTGTTTATGAAACAAAGATCTGAATGGGATTAAGCCTATAAAGTCCGCCTAATCCTCGGGTATCGTCTCTTCAGCTTTTTCTGCCAGCTCGATCAAATTCCCTTTTTTGAAAAGTATGTTTCTCACGCCGCACGCTGGCGTATTGCGCCAGACCGGTGTATGTCGTAATAAAAATTCAAGATCGATTCCAAAATGAATAAATTCCTCTTTCTGAGCATGACTCATGATTGCGCGGGATCCTTCGTCCTTTTCTACTGCTAACCGCTGGGCGTACCAGTCAATTGCCTCTGCCTCTTCAATCATGGATTGAATGATCCTCACATACGTACGCGTTTCCTCCGGCAGTTCCTCAGGGGGTTCGTGATATTGATCAAAACCCATGTCACCTCCTTATCAACTCGCCGCCAGCCTACTTCTCTTCATCCTCAATCTCGGCGTCAAGATAATCTTCATCGTCCTCTTCTTCCTCCTCTTCGTCTAGTTCATTCTGGTCTTCAACATCCTCATCTTCATCTAACTCTTCCTCTACTAGCTCTTCCAAAGATTCCAGATCCTCTTCTTCTTGATCGTCGGTAGAGGCTGGATTTAGCTCCCAACGATTGCGATCGCGGTCAAGAAGTTTCTTATCCGAGTTGAGGGGTTCCTCATCTTCATAAGTCAAGCCCGCCGCTGCCCCTAAATTGTCGACCACATCCTGATCGGGTGTGGGTGCGCTCCCACCCACAGCTTCCTCACCTGCCACATTGGCTGTCTGCCAGGAAGCGTCCATATCGCCACCCGAAATCTCAGGGGAGAGCGAATGATGTTCATCCAATTCTTCCAGTAACTCATCTCGCCCACCAACGGCGAGATCCTGTCTTTCATCGAAATCCTCCTTAATATCTTCATCATCAGTGTAATGAGCAGATTGTTCGGCCACAGCATCAGCATCCGCGTCTGCGGCATACGTATCCATGCTGGTTTCCTCATTAAGGAGATAATTCTTGCCATTACGATCATCGGTTTCTTCGGGGACAACTTCGATAAATTGGTCAGCATCTTCCGCGACAGGCTTTAATTCACCCGTATAAGGATCGATGGTTTTTTCGACATCGTCTGTTTCCTCTGCAGTTTTTTGTTTCTTCTTATTTGCCATTTTCCATTCTCCTTGTAAAAGCTTTGCAGCTATCTTAGAGTAAGGAAATAGACGGGTCAATATACAGAGATACATTCATTAGATATAGATTCCGATACATTGTTGAATTAACTGCCTGTCGTGCGGGTGATATACTTCGTCCGTTTGCCAAATATGCTATGCTGCCAAAACGCTTCAACCGTGATCTCATTTTTGCACGCGCCTACTATTTTGCCTACCTAGGCGGATGGGGTTTCATTCTGCCCTTTATCAATCTCTTTTACGTCAGCCTCGGATTAAGTGGAACACAAATCGGAACAATTGGTTCGGTCAGTTCAACCGTTGGATTAATCGTCTCCCCAATTATCGTGACTGAGATCAAAAAACGTCCCCAGGCACGCGGCATCCTGCAAGCCTCCCTGATGCTAGGCGCAATTGTCTACTTTCTCCTTGGTCAGCAAACCGCCTTTCTGCCGATTATCCTGATCATCTTTTTACAATCCCTGGTTGGAGCTGGGATTATGCCAGCTTCAGATGCGATGGCGGTCCATGTATCAGAGGAAGCGGGAACAGGTTATGGTAGCGTGCGCGTCTGGGCTTCCGTCGGTTGGATCATCACCGTGCTCTCCTCGGGTTGGTTGATCGAACGAAAAGGTTTTCAGGCGGGCTTTCTGGGCGTCAGTCTGATGTGGCTCTTGGCCGCCTTAGTGACATTGTTGATTCAATCCCGCTACTTTATATCCCCCAACTTTGCAGAAAAACACAAATCAAACCTAAGAACCGCCCTCCAAGATATCACACGCGACCGCACTCTGCTTGGCTATGCTATTGCAGTCAGCTTTATGGGTTTTCTTAATAATGGCGTACTTCAATTTGAAAATGTCTTTCTCTCCGAACTCGGCGCATCGAAACAACTCATCTCTATTGCCGGAATTCTGAGCGCCATCGTTGAACTCCCCTTTATGATCATTGCCGACCGATATGTGCGCCGCGTCGGGGCACATCGCGTCATTCTATTTGCAGTCACCCTGACTCTCTTCCAGCGCGCCGCAGTTTTTTTACTCCCATCGATTGCAACGATTATGATCGTGCGCTTCATTGGCGGTGTTGCCTTTAGCTGTCTCACGATTGGAGGTGTGTTCTTGATCAGCAGCCGGACCAATCCAAATGAGACAGGAACAGTTTTGGCGATTTATACGGTCACATTGAGTGGTTTAGTAAGTGTTCTCGCCGCGCCGGTTTCAGGAGCGATCTTCGATGCCATTGGAGCGCGCTGGTTGTATGCACTTGCAACAACGGGTTACGCAATCGGATTACTGAGTTTATGGATCACAAGACCCGCGCCAAACCTGAAGCCAATCACCAGCGAAGCGAAATAATTCGACGAATGCAAAAGCCCTCGCCATAGACGAGGGCCGTTTTTGATTCATCTATCAGATCATCAAACGTTCATTTTCTCTTTTTCTTCCACGTATTCACACCAGTCTTCGTATTTTGCGACTTTGCCGCGAATCAGATCGTGATATACATTTTGGATCGCCCGCGTGATAGGACCGGTCTTTCCATCACCGATTGTACGGAAATCGATCTCGCTCAAACCAATACATTCCGCGGCCGTCCCACAGACGAAGACTTCATCCGCAGTGTAGAGCTGGTCACGTGAGATCGGCTGCTCTAAAACTTCATAGCCTAACTCTTTTGCGATCGTAAAAATTGTGTGGCGGGTGATGCCTTCCAGAACGGGTGCAGTGGCCGGTGTAATTAGTTTGCCGTGGCGGACCACAAAAAGATTCTCTCCGGTGCATTCACCCACATAACCCTGGGGATCCAGCATGATCGCTTCCTGAAACCCAAGTCGTTCTGATTCGGTTTTCGCCAGGAAACTATTCACATAATTTCCTGAGATCTTCGCTTTGGTCATGCTTACATTCGGATGGTGACGCGTGTACGATGAAATATTCGCGCGGATTCCTTTCGCCAGCGCCTCTTCACCCAGATAATTGCTCCATTGCCAGACAGCAATCGCCAGGGCAGCCTCACCCGCGTCCACATTTAGATTCCACGCGCCGCCCTTCAGGTACAACAATGGACGGATATAACAATCCGTAAATTCGTTGGCGCGAACCGTATCCTTGACAGCTTTCACAATATCATCCACCGTGAAAGCAAACTCGCGGATCCCAAACACATGCGCTGAGTCAAGCAAGCGTTCGGCATGTTCCCGTAAGCGAAAGACCGCAGGTCCTTTCGCTGTGTTGTAGGCGCGAATGCCCTCGAACACCGCCGCACCGTAATGCATGGCGGGGTTGAGAATATGCACTGTGGCCTTTTCAAACTCGATCAGCTCCCCGTTCATCCAGATATACTTGGATTCCATTCCCATGGTCTCTTCTCCTTATAAATGTTTGATAATTTCATCCGTCATCTGACGGGTGGTTAACTTGCCACCGAGGTCAGCGGTACGCGCGCCCTCAGTAATCGCCTGGTCAACAGCTCTTTCAAGGATCAAAGCTTCATCTTCCATTTTTAACGAATAACGAAGCATTAACGCTGCGGACAAAATTGTCCCAACAGGATTTGCGATCCCCTTGCCCGCGATATCGGGTGCAGAGCCGTGAATCGGTTCATACAACCCGAGGCCTGTCTCCGATAAACTTGCGGAGGGCAGCATCCCCATCGACCCCGCCAACACAGACGCCTCGTCTGTGAGGATATCACCAAACATATTCTCGGTGACCACCACATCCATAGAGGCTGGGCCCGTGATCAGCTTCATGGCAGCGCTATCCACGAGTTGATGTTCCAACGTCACATCTGGATTCTCTTTCCCAACCTGTGTGGCAGTTTGCCGCCATAACCGCGAAGATTCTAATACGTTTGCCTTATCCACAGAGGTGACTTTCTTTTTTCTACCCTTCGATAATTTAAACGCCAGTTCAAGGATACGCCTGATCTCAAAATCATAATATTCAAGCGTATCAACGGCACGCTCTTTGCCATCTTTTATCTCGCGCATTTTCGGCTGACCAAAATACAGGCCTCCCGTTAGCTCGCGCAGAACAAGGATATCTACACCCTTGAGTCGTTCCGGTTTCAGTGGAGAGGCATCGATCAGGGCTGGATGAACTTTGACGGGGCGCATATTGGCAAACACGCCGAGTCCTTTGCGTAACGCAAGCAACCCACGTTCGGGTCTATCCTTGGCATTCGGATCATCCCATTTAGGTCCACCCACCGCGCCGAAGAGGATCGCATCTGAGGATTGGCAATCGGCGAGAGTCTCGTCCGTGAGAGATGTCCCATACCTATCAATCGAACAACCACCCATCAGGCGTTCTTTATAGTGAAATATATGGTTGCATTTTTTGGCAATTTCATCCAATACGCGTACCGCCTCGTGGACAACTTCAGGTCCGATGCCATCGCCAGGTAGAAGAGTGATGTTGAATTCCATTACTATTCCTTATTCGCGCTGAGTGCTACGCAATCGAAGCGCATGTTGCATGAAAACAATGAATTTTCATCACACTGTCCTTCGACTGCATGGCGCCTCGGCGCCACTCCGCTCAGGACGGAGTAACTAATGTGCCACCATCAATCCGTATTCCATTGAATCAGCCAGCGCGCGCCAGCTGGCCTCGATGATATTCGTGCTCGCAGCGACAGTGCTCCAGCGCGATGTGCTGTTACGCGTGTCGATTAACACACGCGTGATCGCTTCCGTACCGTGATCCGAATCCAGGATACGGACCTTATAATCAGAGAGGTGAAAATTTGTAAGCTGCGGATAATAACCGATCAATGCTTTGCGCAACGCCAAATCCAACGCGTTGACGGGACCATTTCCTTCGGCAGCCGTATGGAGCAACTCACCCTGCACACGCACTTTGACCATCGCCTCGGCGAAAATACCGCGTCCCTGACGATGCTCGACGTTGACCAAGAAGTCCACAAGCTCGAAGGGTGGTTTATAGCCATACTCCTGGCGCTTCAACATCATCGCAACCGATGCTTCTGCCGCTTCAAACGAAAAGCCGCGTGATTCAAGTTCCTTGATCTCATTGAGAATAGACAGGATTTCCTCGCCTTCTACTTCTACCCCATGTTCTTCAGCTTTACTCAACAAATTCCCACGACCGGACAGATCTGAAACGACAACCCGCATTTTGTTGCCAACCAATTCGGGTTCAACATGCTGATAAGATTTCGCACTCCGTCTCATTGCCGCGACATGGACTCCACCTTTGTGCGCGAACGCAGACTTGCCCACAAACGGTAAATGTTCGTCGGGCGTGATATTTGCCACTTCCGCGACAAAATGAGAAAGCTCATAAAGGCAATCAAGTTTTCCCTCAGGCAAACATTGATAACCCATTTTGAGTTCGAGGTCCGCCATGATCGAAACAAGATTTGCGTTGCCACAACGCTCGCCGACTCCATTGATCGTACCCTGCACTTGAATTGCGCCTTCACGTACCGCGGTCAACGAATTGACAACAGCGCATTCAGAGTCATTGTGAGTATGGATTCCGAATGGATGTGCAAGGACAGGCTTGAGGTCACGAATGATTTTCTCTACTTCCCAAGGCATCGTGCCGCCGTTGGTGTCACACAAAACGACGGTCTCCGCGCCGCCGCGGATGGCTGCCTGGAGAGTTTCCAGGGCATAAGAGGAGTCTGCTTTATAACCATCAAAGAAATGTTCAGCATCATAGATCACGCGCTTGCCATGGGATTTAAGATAGGCAACAGACTGTTCAATGATACGAAGGTTATCTTCAAGCGTGGTCAGCAATACTTCCTTGACATGCAGAGTCCACGTCTTGCCAAAGATCGTGCAGACCGGCGTTTGCGAATCGAGCAGTGCTTTGATGTTGGCATCGTCTTCCGGTCCACCTTTGACACGGCAGGTAGAGCCAAATGCAGCAATCAATGCGTTCTTCCATGGTATATCACGAGCACGCTCGAAGAATTCAACATCTTTTGGATTCGACCCAGGCCAGCCACCTTCGATAAAGGCCACACCGAGTTCATCCAGTTTTTGTGCGATGCGGACTTTGTCATTGCTCGAAAGTGTAAAACCTTCAGATTGCGTCCCATCGCGGAGAGTAGTGTCATAAATTTGAATTGATTGCATAATGATTCCATTCGAAAGCCACAGAGCGCACAGAGTATCTGAGAAAAATCTCTGAGAACTCTGTGTCCTCTGTGGCTAAGTAAGGTTCGCCTCAAATTCTGCGATTTGTTTCTCAAAGCCCATGATGTAACCAAGCTCATCCACACCGTTCAGCAAACAGGCTTTATTGAACGGATCAATAGGGAAGGTAACCGAACCTCCAGGGTAGGACAAGGTTTGGGAAGTGAGGTCTATTGTCAGTTCGGCGCGAGGTGCCTCGTCCACAAGGTCAAATAATAGTTTGTGACTCTCCTCATCCACAATGACAGGCAGGAGCCCATTCTTCAAAGCATTGTTGCGGAAAATATCCGCAAAAGATGTGGAAATGACCGCGCGAAAGCCATACCCAGTGAGCGCCCACGGAGCGTGTTCACGGCTCGAGCCGCAGCCGAAGTTGTCACCTGCCAATAAAATTTGACAACCTTCGGCTTCAGGTTTATTGAGAATAAAATCAGCTTTGGGTGAACCATCCGCATGATAGCGCCAATCTGCAAAGAGATTATCGCCCATACCATTTTTATCTGTGGCTTTGAGGAAACGCGCAGGGATGATTTGGTCCGTGTCAACATCGTTGATGTGCAGGGGGACGACGCGAGAGGTAAGGGTTGTGAATTGAGGCATAAGTTCCTTTGGGTAAATAAGTATACGGGTAAACATACTTACTTGTTTACGCTGGTATGTTTTTACTTTGGTTTCCTTCCAGCAAAAACTGCTAACTCATAAATGCGAAAGTAGCAATCCACTTCTTCGTAGCCGACTTCACGCATCCAGTCACACTGGAGTTCGGTGGGTGCCAGAATGTTGGCAGCCTTGTCTGGTCTGTTTTTAT